>CAZRNW010000130.1:0-8699 GCA_964601535.1 uncultured Flavobacteriaceae bacterium | reverse complement strand
CACTTTTTCCAAACGTACTTAATTTTCCAAGCATATTCCACACTTCATCTTTCATGTGATTGTAAGTGTGAGAAGTGGTAATGTCCGTTAGATATTCTTTTAACGCACCAACATTAGGGTCGATGCTCATGCAATTATCATTTAATACCACTAATAAATTAGCATGTTCAACACCTGCGTGGTTCAATGCTTCAAACGACATACCCGCAGTCATAGCGCCGTCGCCAATAACAGCAATATGATGTTTATCTTTTAAGCCTTTGTATTTAGAGGCAACCGCCATACCAAGAGCGGCACCAATAGAGGTAGAGGAGTGACCCACGCCAAAAGTATCATAAACACTTTCGCTGCGTTTCGGAAATCCGCTTATGCCTTTGTAAATTCTATTCGTGTGAAAAATATCACGGCGACCGGTTATGATTTTATGTCCGTAAGCCTGATGGCCAACATCCCAAACCAATTGGTCGTATGGCGTATTAAAAATATAATGAAGGGCCGTAGTTAATTCAACCACGCCTAAAGAAGCACCGAAGTGTCCGCCCTTTACAGAAACGATATCGATTATAAACTGTCGTAATTCGTTACAGAATTGTTCGAGTTGATCTTCGCTTAGTTTTTTTAGGTCATCAGGGCTGTTCACCTTGGCCAATAATTCGCCTGGAATAACCCCTGAACCTTTTACAAATTCCATTGATACAAAGATAATACAAAAAATCTAAGGTTTTTAACGTAAATCCGAAAGGAAAATTGGGACTTATTAGATAAGATTTGTTAAAAGGAGACTCAATGGAAATTAATTTTGTTGCTGTTGATACCAAATGGCATCGAGAGTAAGCATAGAATCGGCAGAAATATTTTTTTCAAGCGCTTTAATTTTTATTTGATTCATCCATTCCGGGCTGTTTCTTATTTTGTTTTTTATTTCAGCAAAAGAGAATTTCCTTATTTCTTTTTCATCATTAGGCAATGTTTCATATGCCCATAAAGCATCAAGGGTAACCATTGAGTCAACACTTATGTTTTTATTTATCGCCTTAGTTCGTATTTCGCTCATCCAGATATTGTTTTTTTGAATCTCACTTTTAATATTGTCAAGTGTCTTTTTTAAACGAACAGGGCCATAATGATAAAAGGCCCAAATAGCATCAGAGGTAAGCATAGAATCAACACTTACCTTCTTTTTTACCGCTTTTTGTTCCACATTTTTTATCCAATCATTATTGCTTTTGATCATTTGTTTTAACCTGCTCAATTCATCAGCAGTTGGATAAACAGGCCTCTTAATCGCATTATAAGCCGCTCCTGCAAAACCAAAACCCAAATTCCTGAAGTTACTTTCAGAACAAACTATTATTATAAAATCATTTTGTAAAATTGCGCGCGTAATATCTCTGTTAGCAACATCTTTGGTTCCAAAATAAAAATTTCCAAAGCTTGATTTACTAAAGTACCAATATTCATTGGTCGCAAAAAGATGTCTTGGTATTTCTCTGAAAAAAATATCCTGCCAATAACTATCAGCAATTACAAGAGCATTTTTTTTAATCTTGTTTTCTGTGATATACTCATATTCGGGATAAGCCATTTTGGCGTGTGGCGGACAAAATAATATATTCATGCCGACTGCGATATCATTATCAGGAAATTCAAGAGAATCTTTTATTCCAATCTTTTTAATACGAATGCGGGGTAAATTAATTTTGGTTAACCACGACAGATAGCCCATAATAGAATCGGTTGACCTAACTGCTTCAAGGCGGCTCCAATGTGTGCCAAGCTGAGAAAACAACAAATAGGGGGAAGATTCTTTTTTATTTATAAAGTCTTGATTAAAATCTAAATAATTAATACCCGAATTTTTAAAACCTTTCAAAAACGTATTATAATTTGTTTTATTTGTTGGGTTTCTTTTTAAATGGTCTGGAATAAATTCGGGATACACGCGTGCTTTATTTGGCGCCAGAACAATTAGGAGAGTTTTGCCGAGGGATTTTAAAGTGTCATTAAGAAAAATGAGTTTACTAATAGTGTCATTAATTTGGGCTTCACAAAAATCTTTACCGTAATAAGTATCAATATAATCTGAAACATAAAGATGGTTTTGTTTTCCAACAACAACTTTTAGTAAGCCATTATTAAATAGTGAATACCTTATTTGCCCGTTAAGCCTTACTAAAAAATTACGGAACCCAAAATTCTCATTTAAGTACAAATTAGTAGTGTTCTGGTAGGTGCCGTTAAGCCAGCTTGATAATGTTGGACTAACAGAATTTCTTGGAACAAAACTTCCGCTTAAAGAATTAATATTTACCAGTTTAATTTGTTGTTGAAGAATGGGCAATAGCAGGAAAGACATGACTCCTGTAAGTAAAATAGCTTTATATTTTTTGGTTATTCCCATTAAAACCTAAAATAAATAAACGGATTAAATCCAGAAGATGTTACTGAGGCCAGGCAAATTGTAAAGAGTAAGCAAGCAAAAAAGGCAAAGATCAAATTTAGTCCGATACCGGAAACCGATCCATAAATCTTTTCCTGAATGTTTTTACCAGACTTGAAACATGCCCAGAAAGAAAATAAAACAGCAAGTGTTCCATAAAACAGAAATTCCTCGTCTAAAAAGGGACGCGGGCTATTAAAATCAAAAGCAAATAATTTTTTTATAAAAAAGATGGCGCTGCTGACTTTTTCTGATCGGAAAAAAACCCAGCCTAATGATACCATAAGGAAACAAATAATTGTTGCGGGAAATGCGCCAATCTTAAGGTAAAATTTCTTTAAGAAAATCCGCTCAAGAACGAGCCATGTACCGTGATATATTCCCCAAACAATAAATGTCCATGCCGCTCCGTGCCATAAACCCGAAACGATAAAAACAACCCAAAGATTAAAGTATAAACGAAAATTACTTTTCACTTTATTGCCGCCTAAAGGAATGTATAAATAGTTTTTCATCCAGTTACCGAGCGTTACGTGCCAGCGCTGCCAGAATTCTGTTATACTTTTAGATGAGTATGGGTTATCAAAATTCTCTGGGAATTTAAAACCAAACATTTTACCTATACCAATGGCCATATCTGAATAGCCTGAAAAATCAAAATAAATTTGAAAGGTATAAGCTAGCATCCCGATCCAGGCTAATGGGGTAGAAAGAGTTTCTGTTGGCATGTTAAAAATTTCATCGGCTTTAACTGCCATGGTATTCGCAATCATTACTTTTTTTCCAAGTCCAAGGCAAAACCGATAAAAACCGCTTAATTTATTATCTATATTTTCATTAGAACTGCGATCAGTAATCTGGTCATGAATTTCATGATAGCGGATAATTGGCCCGGCAATTAGCTTAGGAAATAAAATGATATACAATTGATATTCCCAAAAATTATTAAGGGGTTTGTGTATGCCCCTATAAACATCAACAACATATGTAATACTTTCAAATGTATAAAATGAAATTCCAATCGGTAAAACAATCTTAGTCCAATTTATTTCAGAAACTCCGAACAAATTTCCTATTACGAAATTAAAATTTTCAATAAAAAAATTACTGTATTTGAAGTAGCACAGCAAACTAAGATTAAGGCAAAGCGATAAAAAGATAAAAAATTTCCGCCGGTCGTCTTTTTTGGAATTGTGCATAAGCCGAACGAGATAAAAATCGAGTGCTGTAGTTCCGAGAATAACAAAAATAAATTTAGGGGCTCCCCATGCATAAAAAAGTATGCTTGAAAGTAAAAGAAATCCGTTCTTAAGTTTTTTGGGAATACAGAAATACAGAATCAAAACCAACGGCAAAAAATAAACAAGAAATATTATGCTACTAAATGCCATTTAAAAGTAAAACGGTTTATTTTTTCTGCTGATTTAGCATCCATTCCGCGTCTTTACGCAATTGTTCTTCCTCTGAAATGTTATTTTGGAGTGCTTTTTTCTTAATATCTTTCATCCATTGCTCATCTTTTTTAATTCGTTCGCTGATAGACTCAATAGTTTCAACCGGTTTAAGAACCTCTTCACTTAAAACATATTCTGCATCCATCCTTAGCTGTTTCTCCACAGTAAAATGATTTTCTTCAGCTTTTTTAATAATACCGTTATACCATTCAGTATTCTTTTTAATATCATTCATTATGGTATTCAGTCTCGCAGAATGGTTTTCACAATATAATTTAAAAGCATTGTCAACAAAACCATATGGGAACATATAAAAAGTAGCTTCTGTTGCCATAAGTACTATTACATCTCTTTGTGCAACTGCTGCACTAAGATTAATGTCTTTTACCGGCCCTCTTTTCTCATTTCTTATTAATTTATCTTTATTATAAAACCAATATTCATCTTCGCGGAAGAAATGAATAGGAAGATCATCGCCTACCTGACACCACCAGTAACTATCGCCAACAACAAGCACATCCGGTTTAGTTTGTCCCTCTACATTTTTGAATTTGTAAACAGGGTAGGGATTAGGATCTTTTGGTATTGGCGATAATAAATTCATAAGCACACCAATATCATAATCATTCCCTTTAAGATTGGTATTATAATTAACAAGAGAGTAATCGAATTCAGGCAAATTGATATTTCTTTTCTTTTCAATGTATTTAATTAATGTATCCAATCCTAGCGACATGCCGTAATGATTCCAGTGCGTTCCGTACTTTGGATATACCTTATGCGCGAATTTAGCTTTGTTATCAATAAACCATTTGTTGAGGTCGATAAAATTTACTCCTTGATTTTTGAAAAGCCCAGCATATGTTTTGTAATTGGTACTGTCTTTTTTCCTCTTCATGTAATAATCCGGAATTTTATCTGAATTGTACGAAGCTTTACCGGGGGCGAACAAAACAATTAAATCTATATTTCGTGCACGTAATGAATCCTGCAAAGTTTTTATTTTGGAAACCGTCTCGTTTATTTTTGCAGAACCAATGTAATTTCTTCCGATGTAATCGTTAATATAAGATTCAATAAAAAGCTCTCCGTCTTTTCCAATAACAACGCCCGGGGCTTTTGTGGTATTAAATAGTGAGAACCTTAACTGGTTAATTAACCGCACGTACCATGCTCTGAACCCAAAATTATCATTCACATATTTATTATAATCTTCCTGATATTTCAATTCCCAATAATTTTCTTTTGTGAATTCCGGCTTTTGTGAAATGGTAATGTCGCCATCCAAAGGTTTTACTTCGAACAATTCAAATTTAAATTGCATGAGTGGGATGAACAGGACTACTGCAATAACAAAAACTAATACATATTTAATACGCTCTTTCACTAAAACCTGAAATATATAAATGGATTAAACGAACTTGAAGTGATGGAGGCTAAACAAATAAAGAAGAAAGCAAGTGAGGCAATGGTTGCGATTACATAACCGGTACCGGAATAATAAGAGAAATATAATTTTTCCTGAATCTTTTTGCCGAATTTGAACAAGCCAATAAAAGAAATAATAAACGCAAGAATAAAATAAAACACAAATTCGTTATCCGTCCACACGAACAAGTTACCCGATTTAAAAGACAATAATTTTTTAATGAAAGCCCATGCAAAGGAAAACGAATCGGCTCTAAAGAAAACCCAGCCAATAGCTACGATAAGGAAAGTGAGAAGAACAGGAATAAACCGGCCTAGTTTTTTATATAAATTGAGCAGAAATAATCTTTCAAGCACTAAAAATAATCCGTGATAAATCCCCCAGAAAATAAAAGTCCATGCTGCGCCATGCCAGAATCCCGATAAAAGAAATACAAGCCAAAGGTTAAAGAATAATTTTGCCTTGGAATTTACTTTATTTCCGCCGAGGGGAATGTAAAGGTAATTTTTCATCCAGTTTCCAAGTGTCATGTGCCACCTTCTCCAGAATTCGGTAATGCTTCCGGAAGTATAAGGATTATCAAAATTCTCAGGAAACTTAAAACCTAACATTTTTCCCATTCCTATTGCCATATCACTATAACCACTGAAATCGAAATAGATTTGGAATGTGTAGGCTAACATGCCAAGCCAGGCATAGGGCATACTAATATTTTCAATGTTTGTACTAAAAATTTCATCGGCAACTTTTGCTACTGTGTTCGCAACCAGTACTTTTTTTGATAAACCAATAACGAAACGGTAAAAACCTGTAAGTATATCGTCAATTTTTTCTTTTCCAAGTCGCCCTGTTATTTGATCGGATATTTCATGATATCGGATGATGGGCCCGGCAATTAGTTTCGGGAATAAAATAATATAAAGTTGATATTGCCAGAAATTATCGAGCGGTTTATGTACACGTCTGTAAACATCAACAACATAAGTCAAACTTTCGAAGGTGTAAAAAGAAATACCAATGGGTAAAATAATTTCAGTCCATTTAATTTGCTTCTCTGTAAACAAATGAAGAACCTCATTAGCGTTCTCAATAAAGAAATTGCAATATTTGAAATAGAAAAGCATCCCTACATTCAAACAAAGCGATAAGATCAAAAATAATTTTCTGCGGTTATCGGTTTTTGAATAGTAAACCAATTTCACCAAATAAAAATCAAGTGTAGTAGTGGCAAGAATGGCAAAAATAAATTTGGGCGCCCCCCACATATAAAAAACAATACTGGCAATCAATAAAAAAATATTCTTTACTTTATCGTGCAGCAAGTAATAAATCGTGAATACGATAGGGAAGAACACGGTTAAGAATATGACGCTGCTGAATACCATTAGTGAATTTCCACCTCCATTAATTTACCAACAAGATCGTTTTTAGGGAAAGGAACATAGTTTTGCAGAAAGGGCGCGGTAGGCCACCATTCCTGATAGTGAAACTCCTGCGATAACACCATTATCATTTGATTATTAGGAATACTAGTCATGGTATCATCCATTCTGCAAATTTCTTTCAAATTATTTTTGTCTTTACCAATGCGCCAGATAATCCGCTTGGGCTGCCAGTCGATTTCGAAATAATAAAAATCATCATTAAATACTTCTTTATGCGGTGCCGGTATTTTAGAAGTAACCAATTTACTGAAAAAATCCCAGCGGTTGAATTCGGTTTCATGACCTTCAACATTCAGCTTCTTGGCACCATAATGAAAATTTTTTGGCTGGTTGCAGCCCATATCCCAGTTCGTGCAACAAATGATTATATCGTTATTCGAGGAGGCATCTTCTTTAGGATAATCGGCGCGACCGCCATATGCACTTTGTGTCCAGTATTTCGATTCTTTCAATATTTCGAAATCAATTTCAGAATAAGCGATTTGCCTCTTAGATTCTTTTACTGATTCCTGAGTATCTGGAATGTTTTTTGGAATATAACCAACACTCGAATTACTAGCCCTTCTCATATTCCATTTCGCATCCGCCTGAAAGATGAGCCAGAAAGCCGTGGTTAGTCCGTTCCATACATTATCTTCACTTATGATTTTTGGAAATTTTATTTTAGCCGTCCATTTACCATAAGAATAACCAATGCGCGACATAATACCGGACATTTCTTTTTTGTACTCACCATCTTTGTTTCCCGGATTAATGATGCTGAGTGTTTTTGAAGCCTCATCTGACTTTACCGTTTTACATGGGCAATCGGTAATGTTAGCGAATACATTCACAAAGTCTTTACTCTTGGCGTAATCACTAAGCATTGTTTTATATTGTTCACGTGTGAGTTTATCGGCAACAACATCTTTTGTTTCTTTCACATTAGTGAATTCCCAATTTTTATTAATGTGGTGAAAATACTGGGAGAAATGCGCTTTGTGTCTTAATTCTTCCGATTCGCCACAATTTGAATTATAGCATTCAGTACTCAATCCTGTTTTATTTATTTTGAAGCGGTCGATAAAAATACCTGCGCCCAAATCTAGTTTTGAGGTTACTTCTAATTGTTTTTCGCTGAGTAAAACAGAAGTTCCGGGAATATTAGGATTTGTTTTCAGGAAATAAGTGAAGGGATTAGAAAAAGTTCCTTCAATATTTGTTTTGTGAATGTTCCGGATTTCATCAGGGATTTGACCTAAGCCTTCGCCGCTGCAAACCACAAGTAAGAATTTATAGGTCCCCATTCTCGGATTTCTTTTCCAGCGGTTGTTATCTGAAGAATCATTCTGAAATCCATAATCAATGGCCCAAACAGCTTCGAAGTAGGCCTGTTCTTCTTCGGTGATGTGATTAAAAACAGCTTTTTCTTTAATGCTCTTTACCCAATCAGGCTGTGTTGGAATGAATTTTTTGAAAAAATCTATTTTATCCTGAGTAATTTTTACTTCTTCAGGATTAGCGCCATAAAAAATACTTTCGTCACGCGGGTTACCGATAATTTTAAAGCTGTCGGTTACGATAGCCTCATCTTCAATCAATGAAGTTGGTTTAAATTCTAATTGTGCTTCTTCCCAGCTGCCGTAAAAATTTTCATAATCAAGGGAATCGCCTTCGTCCCATTTATAACTTTCGTTTTGATAATAAAGTTTATAAAAAAACGATTGGGCTTTACTGTTATTTTTGATTTTGAATGAAAATGTAAACTTTCCGTTAGGTAATTGTTTTACACTCGGAATTTCAATTCCGTAAAGAGCGGCATTACTTAAATCGGCATCAATCGTATATAAAGTGTCGCTTTTTTTGTTTTTAAAAATTGGGATGTCAAAAAAAAATTCAAAACTAAAAAATTTACTAAATGAACAAAACACAACTAATAAATACGGACAAAT
>CAZRNW010000129.1:1441-8709 GCA_964601535.1 uncultured Flavobacteriaceae bacterium | reverse complement strand
AATAAATTATTTCTTGAGATAGCTGTAAATTGTTTATTGAGGTCGGTCCGTTAGGAATTACAACAACTCCTGTTGTCAACCCACAACAAGTCGGGCCACCACCAAAATTGGCATATACAGTATATGTTCCTGCACAAAGATTATTAACGGTCGAACTTGTATAAAGTCCTGGAACCCAAGTATAAGTTACTGGGCAAAGACTGGCAGACCCCGTTCCGGAATATGTCACAGAAGCAGAAGCGTCACACATTGCAAATGCTGTCGGTGGAGTATAAGTGATATTCAATGTACACGTAATTTGAGATTTTACTTGTTGACACAAAATTAGTGTCAAGATAAAAGCTAATATAAGTATTGGTTTTTTCATGTCCATTTAATTAATTGCACCTAACGGTTTGCAGATTTAACTTGTGCGCTTACGAAGCATCACCTGTCTATACCCACAAATGTTTATTTAAAGATACTCAACAAAATTAGCGGCCGCAAATAAAATGTCCCGAAGGGGCCTTAATGTCTGCGCGCCGCGATGACCCCTGTCCCCGCGCATAAGTTAAATGTGCTGTTAGCACTGAGTTGCCGCCACCCAGGTACGTTTTGCTTACGTGTCCGCAGATTAGTTTATTTGGCGCAACCTTCGTATGTTTTTATGTCAAGATGAATGCCAACGGTGTCCTTTTTGAACCATGTTTTACCATCTGGATCCTTTGAATTAATTCCTGACTTCTTTTTCATACCGGCTTTGTCAACGTTAACAAGTACGTCTGCTGAAACAAGTTTTAACTTAAAGTCATTTGCAGGAGCGATGATAACATTGTTTATCTTTTTCTGGTCTCGTTTTAAACATTCTGGATAGAATGAAGAAAAGGAAATAATATTGTTCTCAATGGAATACTTTCCCGAGTCTGCACAAAACCTTGGGACGGCAGAAGTGGTAAGTCTGTATAAATTATTTGGATAGAAGGTCAACCAACAAGTTTGATAATTTCTTTCTCTAACGAAGGTCTTGCCGACAATGTTTTGTCCGTACGAAATGCTCGTCAAGAAAAATAAAGCTATTATAATTACTCGTGTCATTATAAATTAGAATGTCTGTCCGCGGCAATTAGTGCTAACGTTTTGAGGGCTTGCGCAGTTTGGCTTTCGGAGCTTCCTGTGTCTATACCCACAAATGGTTGTTTAAAGATACAAAACTTTTTATTCCCTCTTCCGCCAAATTGCGCAATTGCCCTGTGTTATAGGTTGCCAGCCGCACACAGCTCACGCTACCGCTTAAGTGTCCGCATATTTTTTGTCGGCATGAAATTGTTTTAGAAGGGAAGTCCCAGGGGAGGAAAGCAGCCTTCCAAAAACTTCTTTAAATGCACTAACCTTTAAAAAAAATTTTGCGTCGGCTTTTTACACACAGTTCGATACACACAGGCGGGGAGGGAATTTTACAAACTTATTTAGCGCCAACATAAAATCTTAGCCTTAATCTAAAAGCGCTAAATGTGTTTGCAAAATGTGCGGTTGGTACGGCTTGGTTGATACACACAGGTCAGCGGGTAACGGTTGACAAACACAGGTCGATGCGCACAGGTCAGTAAGCGTTAACACATAAATATTAAATTACGCCAATTTAAACTAATTGGCGTAGTATGCCTCTCTGTCCCCCGTTATAAGGCGCGAGGGCAAACTTACTTTTATTCTTTGCGCTAACACAAGAATACTCACAGCTAACAAAAAAACACTCGCCGCTAAGGCGAGAATACCCACAGATTATTTAAAAATCTTCTTCGCTAAGTTAAAAATACTCAAAGCTAACGAGAGAACACTCACAGATTATTTGAAAACACTCACGGATAACGCCAACATTCCCGATGATCCTTTGAAAATACTCGTCGCTAACGCTAACATTCTTCGGGATGTCGCTAACATACTCACGGCAGATTGAAAATACTCGTTTACCCAATGAAAAACACTTGTTGCGGATAAAAAGATATTGCCTACTGAAATGTTTTAGATGACCAGTTATTAGATTTCGCAATGGGATTAACGAATTTTTAGAAATGAAAAGAATACTTCGGCATGAGTTGTGCGTTATAATCATTAATAACAACCCACCTACACTAAAGTTTTGGCGGGTAAAAAAAGAAAGGAAGGTAATTATGGAGCCTCAACAAAATATAGGTACGCAGTTATAAGACGCCAACATTTGGTCTCATATAGTGAGGTTTCTCTTTTCCGGCTCTCTTCCTTATGCCAAAGTTTTACCAACGGTAAAACACAGAACCGGGCAAATAAAAAAACAATAATTTCAAAAAAATAGAAATCATGTCTAATTTTTCTGAAGTTGGCCACGCCAAGAACGTCGCCAACTTTGAGGATCTGATCAGTTACTGTACAGGTTACGGTATAACTTACAATCCGGTTCTCAACGCGATAAAAATCGCAAATATGAATACTTTAAAAACAAACGCAAATACTGCGATTGCGAACGTAAGTACAAACTTTACAACGTTCAAGAATGCCACAAACAGCAGGGAAATTGTTTTCTTGCCGATGAAAAAGCTCGCCACTCGAATTATGAGTGCGCTTAAAGCCTGTGGAGCTACTGAACAAACAATAAAGGATGCGCTTACTATTAATCACAAATTGCAGGGGAAACGTGCCAAACCGATTGTTGTGGTTCAAAACAACAATAACATTAACAAGATAGTTGACCCAAACGACCCGCCTGTTGAAATACCGAAGAACATCTCGGTGTCGCAACAAAGCTACGATAGCCAAATCGAGTTCTTTGGTAAATTGATTGACTTGTTGACGGCAACACCGGCATACAACCCGAACGAAGTGGATTTAAAACTTCCTGCTTTGAACACCATGCTTACAAACATGAAAACGACCAACAGCGCTGTAATTACTGCGACTACTAATTTCAGTAATGCGCGGATTGCAAGAACCAAACTTCTTTACAATCCTGTAACTGGACTTGTAGATGTAGCAGGTGAATGTAAGGCTTATGTGAAGTCGGTTTACGGTGCAACAAGTTTGGAATACAAACAGGTGAGTAAAATCGCTTTCAAGAAACAAAAGTAAAATCAAAAGAGACCCGTAAGTCTCTTTTACAAAAAAAGAAATCATGAAAAAAGATAAAATAATTAAAGAGATCAGCGTTGCGACATTTCCATCGCTGATGAATATGACAAAAGCCGAATTGATTGACGTTATTGCATCACACAGTAAATTAACCAAAGCGGATGCAGGAAGGTTGGCACAAAAGATTATCGACGACGAATTAATGCAATTTGTTTTAGTGATGAAGAAAACAGAATTGATTGATGCAATTTCTGCGGGTGCTAAATTGACAAAAGCCGATGCCGGACGAGCACTTGATGCAACGGTTGAAAGCATTCATAAAGCGCTCAGCAAAAAACTCAAAGTGGTTTTTGGTGGCAAAGGACAATTAAAATAATAGATTGTAGGGAAGTCTTCAAATTCCTATTTCTGAGAGAAAACGTCGGGGCTGTATAAGAAAGACCCGACGTTTTTTTGTGATTTATTTTCATTAAATTTGCTTATGATACTTAGATTGGTGTTAACGATTATTGCCTCGGTCTTTTTAATAAAGCCAATTTTCTCACAGGAAAAAATATCGTATGATTTAAAAAGCAATTATCAAACAGCGTATTTACCTAAAGAGTTGCAGGAAGTTTCAGGTGTTACAGTTATTGATACGAGCCTTTTGGCGTGTGTGCAGGATGAAAATGCTATTATTTACTTAATAGACAAAAATACTTTTGAAGTGAAAGAAAAATTTCCATTTGGAAAAGATGGAGACTATGAAGGAATTGCCTATGTTGATGGGATAATGTATGTTTTAAGGAGCGATGGTATCTTGTTTGAAGCGGGAGATTATAAAACACAAATCCCCAAGGCCGTTACTTATACAACTAATATACCTGCAAATAATAATGAAGGCTTGTGTTATGATAAATTTAATAACCGTCTTTTGATAGGATGTAAGAATAAATCCGGAAAGGGGGCGCAATTTAAAAATTACAGAGAAATCTACGGTTTTGATCTAAACAAGAAACAGATGATCGCGAAGCCGATTTTTAAGTTTAATACTGAGCAAATAAAAAAGGCTGTGATTGCGAAAGGAATAAAGCTACCAACTAAAGAAAAGAAGAAGGGTGCTGAAGAAATTTTGAGATTTACTATCTCGGCAATCGCGGTTCATCCTACCTCAAAAAAACTGTATCTTATAAGTTCGGCAGATAAGCTGTTGTTTGTTTTTGATGAAAAGGGAAACATTGAGAATATTGAAACGCTTGACCCTTTTGTTTTTAATAAGCCCGAAGGAATTATTTTTTTTGAAAATGGTGATATGGTAATTACCAATGAAGGGCAGGACAAAAGACCTACGTTGTTGTTTTTTAAAGCAAAGAATTAAGAAATTAGAGTGCCACCTTTTAAAAATTTTGTCAATTATTTTAATTCATCAGTTTCCTTTCTGAAAAAGTGTAACTTATTAGCAAATTTTTAAGTATCTTGCAAGTTGCATGTTACACCTTCCAGACCTTATAATTGATCTTACGCTAATTCTTTGTTCAGCGGCTGTTGTGAGCCTGATTTTCAAGAAACTGAAACAACCAGTTGTATTAGGTTATATCATTGCTGGTCTTTTAGTAGGTTCTAACTTCAAATTCTTTCCTACAGTCGCTGACCCTGAAAGCATCAGAACATGGGCAGATATTGGTGTGATTTTTTTATTGTTTAGCCTTGGATTGGAATTTAGCTTTAAAAAGTTGATGAAGGTTGGAGGTGTTGCACTTGTTACCGCCTTGATTGAAGTAAGTTGTACAATGGCTTTAGGTTATTTTATAGGTAAATGGTTAAATTGGAGTACAATGGATTGCCTTTTTCTTGGTGGAATTCTTGCTATCGCATCCACAACTATTATAATACGTGCATTTGACGAGTTAAATGTAAAAACACAGAAATTTACCAATATTGTAATGGGTGTTTTAATTGTGGAAGACCTTGTTGCTGTGGTACTCATGGTTGTTCTGTCCACCGTGGCAGTAAGCAGAACATTTGAGGGAACGGAAATGTTTTTGTCGGTTGCAAAACTTTGTTTTTTTCTTGTCTTATGGTTTGTCTCAGGGATATTTTTTTTACCGACTTTATTAAAACGAATTCAAAAACTCGTTACCGAAGAGATGCTTCTCATTATTGCTTTGGCACTTTGCTTTGCGATGGTATATCTTGCTACAGAAGCAGGTTTTTCACCGGCTTTGGGAGCGTTCATCATGGGATCAATTTTAGCTGAGACGACTAAGGCAGAGAAAATAGAACATCTTATTAAACCAGTGCGAAATATGTTTGCGGCTATTTTCTTTGTATCGGTGGGTATGTTGATCGATCCTAAAATGCTGTCGCAACATGCAGTTCCTATTGTTGTAGCTACCCTGATCCTTTTAATTGGCAAACCAATTTTTGTTACTATAGGAACATTGATAACAGGACAATCTCTTAAAATTGCTGTGCAATCAGGAATGAGCCTTTCACAGATCGGGGAATTTTCTTTTATTATTGCTACGTTGGGTTTGTCTTTGAAAGTAACAAGCGATTTTTTATATCCCGTTGCCGTTGCCGTATCTGTTGTTACCACTTTTACCACTCCTTTTATGATACGTTACTCTGAACATGTTTACAAAATCATAAACAGGCTTGTTCCTTTAAAGTTGAAGGAAAGAATGGATGCATACAGTACAGGCGCTTTGGAAGTAAAGGATGATACAGACTGGAAAATTCTTCTCCGCTTTTACCTTATAAACGTTCTTGTTTTTTCTGTTGTTATTGTGACTGTTATATTGTTAAGCACAAACTATCTTGCGCCGCTATTAGCTGATTATGGTTTCGGGAAAATAATAACAGCATTTATTTCATTAATTACTTTATCACCTTTTTTATGGGCATTAGCTTTCCGTAGGGCGAAACCCGAAGCGTATGCAAATGTTTGGCTTAACCGCTTTGAGCGGGGGCCACTGGTTTTATTAATGCTCTCAAGAATACTCCTTGCTATATTTTTTATAGGATTTTTACTCGATAGTTTGTTCTCGCCTATGGTTGCGTTAATTGGTGCAAGTATTGCTTTTGTTATTATGATTGTAGTAAGAAAACAATTAAAAAACTTCTATAGTAAAATAGAACTTCGTTTTTTGAATAATTTAAACATAAGGGAAAATGAGAAAACAAAAAGAAATGCATTAGCTCCCTGGGACACACATATTTCAACAATCGAGTTAAATGCCAAATCGCCCTACATAGGTAAAACGCTTATCGAAGCAAAAATGCGTGAGGAATTCGGTGTAAATATTGCTGCTATAGAACGAGGAGATATTGTGATTAATTTGCCTGAAAGAAACGAACGCCTATATCCTTTTGACGTTTTATCTGTGATTGGAACTGACGAACAGCTCTTGAAATTTAAAGAGCATCTCGAAAAAATATCTGGCGAAGACCAACTACTTAAACCAAAAAAAGAAGTTACCCTTCAAAGTTTTATAATAGAAAAAAATTCTCGCCTAATTGGAAAAAGTATTCGTCAATCAGGTATTCGCGAACGGACTAAGGGCTTGGTTGTTGGTGTTGAACGAGCCGATAACAGGATATTGAACCCTAAATCGGACTTTGTGTTTGAAATAGAAGATAGAGTGTGGATTGTAGGCGATGAAAAAAGAATACGTGTTTTTACAAACAATTCATTTTGAATTACAGCGAAAACCGTTAGGGATTGCAGTGAAAATCCTTTGCCTGCCTCTTGCAAAGATTGGAACGAAAAGCCCGCCCGAAGGGAACGGCAAAAATTTCATTATCTTTATAGTAACATGCTGTATAATTGGAGAAAAAACTTAGAATTGCTATATTTACATTTCGCAATCAAAGTAATTTAGATTATGGGAACAGAAGTTTTGAAAATGTTTTTGCCTTCTTTTTTGATAATATTTTTATGTATTACTTTTTTTTGGAAATGGTTTAGAAAAGCCACAAGAGTAAGCGAGTATAATGATATTGAAAAGACCGTAAACTATAACAGACTGAAAAGGATTAATCAGTTATTTATTGCGTTATTCGTTTTGTTTTCGATTATGGTTTTAATATATTGGCTATGGCCGGACTTGTATTATATTTTTATTCCGCTTGAGAAATTTGATCATCCCGTGATTAATAGTATTGGTATTTTACTGCTTAAAGTAGCTTTAGTTTGGATGATTGTAGCA
>CAZRNW010000129.1:0-1431 GCA_964601535.1 uncultured Flavobacteriaceae bacterium | reverse complement strand
AGTTACACATTGACAAGGAATTATATAAGTACTCGAGAAAAAGCGGTGATCTATCTTTAATGGAATTGGTTTATTTTTCAGAAAAAATGTTTTTAGGCGGATTAACCGTAATGTTTGTGGGTATGTTTGTAACCATTACAAATGTTGTTGGAATTATTGCAGGGCTTATTTCTGTTTTGTTTTATTATAATTTAGTTTTAAGACGCAGAGAGAGTTTGTAAAAAAATTATGTGGGTCAAATTTGCAGGACTTTTATTAAGAAATAAGTTAGTTTTTACTCTGGTAATTCTATTTTCAACTGCCTTTATGGGATATGAAGCCTTGAAAATGGAATTATCCTATGAGTTCGCTAAAATATTACCTAACGATGATCCTACATTCATCGAGTATCAGAATTTTAAGAAGCAATTTGGGGAAGATGGAAACGTGATGGTATTGGGTTTTGAGGACAAAAACTTTTTTACCCTAAATAAATTTAACGACTGGTATTTTCTAAGTAAAGCCATTAAAGTTATACAAGGTATAAAAGATGTTCTCTCGGTTCCTACTGCCTTCAAGCTTACAAAAAACGATAGCCTTTCTAAGTTTGAATTTACACCGTTAATTACAAAGATACCACGAACACAGGCGGATATAGATACGCTTAAAATTGAGATTGATAAGCTTAAATTTTATGAAGGGATAATTTATAATAAGGAAACGGGCGCCACTTTAATGGCTATTACGTTTAATAAGACATCTCTAAATTCTAAACGAAGGCTTGAAATTGTAAAGGAAATAAAAACGCTTACGGACGCATTTGCTATTAAACATAACGTACAAATGCACTATTCTGGCATGCCTTATATAAGGTCTCAAATGATGGAGAAAATCTCATTTGAAATGACATTGTTTTTAATATTAGCGGTGTTAATTACAGGGTTTGTACTTTGGATGTTTTTTCGTTCTGGAGTAAACGTGTTTTTTAGTCTTATTATAGTTGCAATTGGTGTAATATGGTCTATTGGAATATTACAGCTTTATGGATATAAAATTACAGTATTAACAGGGCTGTTAGCGCCACTTATAATGGTTATAGGTATCCCTAACTGTATTTTCTTAATTAATAAGTATCAGAGTGAATTTATTTTGCATCGTAATAGAATAAAAGCGCTTTCGAGAATGATTGAGACAATTGGTGTAACATTGTTTTTAGCAAATGTTACTACGGCGATCGGGTTTGGCGTGCTTTATTTTACAAAAAGCGCAATGCTTATTGAATTTGGTGTTGTGGCCGCTCTTAGTGTTTTGGCTACTTTTTTTGTTACTTTAATTTTAGTGCCTGTTGTTTTATTTTTACTGCCGCCTCCAAAAACAAAACATACAAAGCATTTGGAAGGAAAGAGGATTAATAAAATGCTCGGAGTAGTTAATAATTTAGTTCAAAGAAAA
>CAZRNW010000128.1:0-8734 GCA_964601535.1 uncultured Flavobacteriaceae bacterium | reverse complement strand
TTATGGTTTTTATAATGTAAATAAAGATAAAACAATTATTTTTCTTATTGATTGTACCGGACATGGGGTTCCCGGGGCCATCCTTACGGTAATTTCAAAATCATTCTTAAATAAAATTATTATTGATAAGGAAATTTATGAGCCGGATGCCATTATTGAGAACCTGAATTTTGAGTTACGTTCGTTTTTCAGTTCTCAATCTGACGGAAGTGAAGATAATAAAAACTACGAAGGTCTTGTAATGTCGATTTGTGTAATTGATTACCCTAACAAAACTGTTGAATATTGCGGTGCGGGCAGGCCACTGCTCTATAAAATTGAGAATGAACTGGTATTTCAGCGTGGAAATATTCATTCAGTTGGTTATGATGAAGATTTATCAAATCTGGAAGTTATTAAAATACCTTTCACCAAAGGCTTAAGAATTTATTTGCATTCAGATGGCATGCAGGACCAGTTTGGCGGTTCAAATATGAAAAAATATTCATCAAAACGAATTACTGATTCGCTTGAAAAATTTAATGATATGCCTTTTGATGAGGAATGTGAATACGCTATTACTGAATTTTTACGCTGGAAAGGCACAGCACAGCAGGTAGATGATATTTGTTTCTTTGCCTTTGAGTTGTTTTCGGGCTCTTAAACAAGAACCAAAGGCACTTTAATATTATGCCTCACCCCTTCTATTGTAGTTCCTAATAAAATATCTTTAAATGTTTTATGCCCGTGTGTACCCATTACCAAAATATCGCAATTATTTTTTGTGACCAATTCAGGAATTGCCGTTTTTGGGTTTCCATAACCCAAAGCAATTGAACAAATAAATCCTTTATCGGTTAACTGTTGCGCATGCTGTTTCAAGAACTGATAATCCTGCTCGCGTTCCATATCAAATGAATCTTCCCCATAAACTACTGCATTGGTACTTTCTAAAATATGAACCAGCAAATACTCAGCGCCGGTTCCTCCCAATCCGATTGCTTTATTAATCGCTTTGTTATCGCTCGTACTAAAATCAACTGAAATGGCTACTTTTTTATACTTATTACTTTCAGAAAAAACAATAGGAATATACTCGCCATGAAACTTTGAATTCAATACAGCATCACGTTTACGTATAAAAGGAACAACTATAATATAAAGCAGCATTAAAGCACAAAGCAAACAGATGGGCACAACCGTGAAACTAATTAAAATTGCATTATCAGAAGTTTGAATCCAGTTAGCAAGTTCATTAAATACCATTTTTATATTTAAGCCAATGATAGCAATTGCAGCAATCCATGAACATATTTTTTGCCAGCCCGGAATAACAAATTCCCGCATTTTACTTTTATCACTTACAAAATGAATAAGCGGAATAACCGCAAATCCTAATTGTAAACTTAAAATAACCTGACTCAGAATTAATAATTTCCCGGTGCTTTCCTCTCCTAAAATTAAAATGGTAAGCAAAGCAGGAACAATCGCTATTAAACGCGTCAATAATCTTCTTATCCAGGGTTGCAAACGTAAATTAAGATACCCTTCCATTACTACTTGTCCTGCCAGTGTTCCTGTAACCGTTGAACTTTGTCCTGCCGCAATTAAAGCAACAGCAAATAAAATTGGGGCGAGTGTGCTTCCCAACATAGGTTCAAGTAAACGATGAGCATCCTGAATCTCAGTAACATCATTTACACCTTTCGTATAAAATGAAGCCGCTGCTAAAATTAAAATCGCCGCATTCACAAATAAAGCAAGATTGAGTGCAATTGTACTATCGAGAACATTAAATCGAATCGCTTTTTTAATATCAATTGAATTCCGGTTAAACTTACGGGTTTGAACAAGCGAACTGTGCAAATACAGATTGTGTGGCATTACGGTAGCTCCGATAATACCAATGGCAATATATAAAGCTTCTTCATTGGCAATCCCGGGAATTAATCCCTTTGCGACTTCACCTAAATCGGGTTTGGCAATGGTAAGCTGTATAAAAAAAGAAACCCCAATTAATAATACCAACGAAATAATGAAAGCTTCCAGTTTACGGATTCCGCGGTTCAACAGAAACAACAAAACAAAACTATCAAGTACCGTAATGCAAACTCCTGTTACTAAAGAAACATTCGGAAACAGTAAATGAATACCAATCGCCATTCCAATTACTTCAGCCAAATCACATGCTGCAATTGCAATTTCGGCCAGTACATACAAAAATAAATTCACCAATGGAGGATAGCTTTCGCGGCTTGCCTGGGCTAAATCTTTTCCGGTTACAATGCCTAATCGCGCACAATGACTCTGCAATAAAAGCGCGGTAAGGTTACTCATCACCAAAACCCAAATCAAACTGTAACCAAATTTACTTCCGCCGGCTATATCTGTTGCCCAATTCCCCGGATCCATATAACCTACGCTTATCATATAGGCCGGACCAAAAAACGCAAACAAACTCCTCCACCGCGATTTATTGCTCGTGTTAACTGAAGCATGAACTTCTTCTAATGATTTTCCTGAGGCGCGGTTCATGATTTAATTTCTACTAAAATATTTGAAGCAGCTTTATTACTTAAAAACAAAGTGCGTTTGTTATTGATTTTTATGGTGACTGATTTATCGTAATTATTATGCTCTTCGATTTTTATCTGATGCCCTAAACTAATTCCTGAATTAGATAAAAACTGAAGGAATTCTACACTGTGATCAGAGACACCGGTAACTACCAAATTTGATTTTTTCGCAGCCATTGAAAGTGCAATTGATTTTTGCGCAAAAAATTTTCCTGAGGCATCCGGAATGGGATCACCATGCGGGTCAGCTTTTGGATTTCCCAAGTAATTATCAAGCTTCTGAATTAAATCATCACTTTGTATATGTTCTAATTGCTCAGCTATTTCATGTACTTCATCCCACTTAAACTTCAATTTCTCCACTAAAAAAACTTCCCATAAACGATGTTTGCGAATTACCTTAATGGCTGCTTTTTTTCCTTTCTCAGTGAGCTTAACACCCTTGTAAGGCCTGTAATCAATTAGTTTTTTATCCGCCAAACGCTTCAGCATATCCGTAACCGATGCCGCTTTGTTTTTTAAATGCTCCGAAATTTGGTTCGTACTCACCTCCTGTTCGTTATATAAACGACTCAGAGCAAAAATAGCCTTCAGGTAGTTTTCTTCGGTATAGGAGACTAACATGGTGCAAATTTACAAATTTATATTAATCTAAACAAATTTTTAGGGTAACCTAAATTAGACTGAAAAACCACTCCTTTTTATCCCCCAATTTGGGCTTTGGCACCTACCTCAAAAATATTAGATTTGTAAACCAACATTATATTATGAAGAATCTATCCCTTTTATTCGTTACCGGAGCTTTGGCTGTTAGTCAGTTTACTTTTGCTCAGGAAAAAAAAGAAAACAAACCGGCTGCTCCGACCGACCTTTTATTAAAAGCAGAAACCTATTCTACTTTATCTTTCAGAAGTCTTGGTCCTGCAGTAACATCCGGGCGCATAAGTGATATCGCCGTAAATCCTAAAAATAAAAACGAGTGGTATATTGCCGCTGCTGCGGGAGGGGTTTGGAAAACTTCGAATGCAGGTGTTACTTTCTCGCCTGTTTTCGACGGACAAAATGTTTACTCTATCGGTTGTGTTTCTATCGATCCAACAAATCCAAATGTAATTTGGGTGGGAACAGGTGAAAATAATAATCAGCGCGCTGTTGGTTATGGCGATGGCGTTTATAAAAGTGAAGACGGCGGAAAATCCTGGAAAAACATGGGTCTTTCAAAATCTGAACATATCGGAAACATCGCAATCGATCCTGACAATGGAGATATAGTTTATGTTGCAGCTTACGGTCCGCTTTGGAATGCCGGCGGTGAACGCGGGATTTACAAAACTACTGACGGCGGTAAAACCTGGAAACAAGTTTTAAATGTAAGCGAGAATACCGGATTTAATGAAGTACACATCGACCCAAAACACAATAATATTTTATATGCAGCCGCACACCAGCGCCGTCGGCACGAATGGACCTACATCAGCGGCGGTCCGGAAAGTGCTATTTACAAAAGTACAGACAGCGGTTTAACCTGGAATAAACTAACTAACGGTTTGCCTGCAAATGACATGGGACGTATTGCATTGGCTGTATCTCCTGTTAACACAGATGTAATTTATGCTATCATTGAAGCAACCGAAGGAAAAGGATTTTATAAAAGTACTAACCGCGGAGCCAGCTGGGATAAACAAAGTGATTGGAGTACTGCAGGTAATTACTATCAGGAGATTTTTTGTGACCCGAAGAATGTTGACAAAGTTTACTCCATGGATACCTGGTTACAAGTTACAACTGATGGCGGGAAAACATTCAGAGGCTTAGGTGAAAAAAATAAACACGTAGATAATCACGCAATTTATATCGATCCAAAAAATACTTCGCACATGTTAGTGGGTTGTGACGGAGGATTATATGAAACATTTGACAATGCAGCAACATGGGATTTCAAAAACAATTTACCGATAACTCAATTTTACCGGGTATGTACTGATAATGCTCTGCCGTTTTATAATATTTATGGAGGAACACAAGATAACAACACACTTGGCGGTCCTTCACGTACCAATAGCGCGAGCGGAATTATTAATGCAGATTGGTTTGTAACTGTTGGCGGAGATGGTTTTCAAAGCCGCGTAGATCCAACTGAACCAAATATTGTTTACAGCGAATGGCAATACGGAGGCTTGGTTCGCTTCGATAGAAAATCGGGAGAGGCCGTTGATATCCGACCGCAAGAAAAACCGGGAGAACCTGCATACCGTTTTAATTGGGATGCGCCCTTACTCATAAGTAGTTTCGATAACAAACGTATCTATTTTGCTGCTAATAAAGTTTTCAGAAGCGACGACAGAGGAAATACATGGAAAGTAATTAGTCCGGATTTATCGCGCGGAGTCGACAGAAACAAATTTCCTGTAATGGGAAAAGTTTGGAGTATGGATGCCGTAGCAAAAAATCAATCAACTTCTATCTTTGGAAACATTACCGCAATGGCAGAATCACCAAAAAATGAAAATATTATTTATGCAGGAACAGATGATGGATTAATTCAAACCACAACTGATGGCGGAAAAACATGGAACAAAGTTTCACAAGCGCCCGCTAATACCGTTGCGGGAGTTACTTTAGGTCCGCTTGTTAATTTCATTATGGCTTCACAGCACGATGAGAATGTTGCTTACGCTGTTTTAAACAATCACCGGAATGGTGATTTCAAACCTTATTTGGTAAAAACAACAGATAAAGGAAAAACATGGACAAGCATTACGGGTAATTTACCTGAAAAAGGTTCAACTTATGCCATGGCAGAAGACCATATCAATAAAAATTTATTATTCTGCGGAACTGAGTTTGGTTTTTATTTCAGTAATGACGGCGGTAAAAACTGGATTGAACTAAAAAACGGTTTACCTGAAGGAATTTGTATTAAAGATATAGCGATACAGAAAAGAGAGAATGATATTGTGATTGCTACTTTCGGCCGCGGTTTTTATGTAATTGATAATTATAGTTTATTACGGGATATTAAAAAAGAAGATTTAGACAAGAAAGCATTTATTTTTCCGGTAAAGGACGGCTTAGTATTTAATGAATCAACACCTTATGGACACAAAGGAAAATCATTTCAGGGCGCTTCCATGTTTACAGCAAGTAATCCGCCGGTGGGAGCAACTATAGTGTACAATTTGAAAGATTCATATAAATCCATTAAGGATAAACGAAAAGAAAGTGAGAAAGAAAAAATAAAAGCGAACAAAGATGTATTTTACCCAAGTGCCGACAGCATCCGTACTGAAGATAATGAAGAAGCTGCTTATACTTTAGTTGTTATTACAGACGAGCAGGGCAACGAAATCCGTAAATTAAAACAGGATGCTACTAAAGGCATGAAAAAAATTACATGGGACGGTCGTTTGGAAGTAACAGGTCCTGTTAGTTTTTATACACCAAATCCTGATAATCCTTATGAGGGTGCGGATCAGGGTCCGGTTGCTATCCCCGGAAAATATTTTGCACAGATTATTAAAGTTTACGAAGGAAAGACAGAAGCTTTAAGTGAAAAAGTTGCTTTTAATTTAATAACCCTTCAAAATTCAACATTGCCTGTACCTGACCAAAAAGAAATGCTGGAGTTCAATAAATCATTAAGTGAATTCAGAAGAGTAATGATGGGAAGCGATGCTTACATTGGCAATATGAATGAGCGCATTAAATATTTAAAAGCCGGTTTACAAAAAGGACCAACCAGTTCGATGAATTTGCTGACAGATTTAAAAGCCATTGAAAAGCAATTAAAAGACATTTCTTTTGCTATGCATGGTGATGGCAGTTTAGCGAGACGGGAATTTGAAACTTTGCCGGGATTAACAGGTTCATTAGAAAATATGGTTTATGGAACCTGGAGCAGCTCACTAGGTGCTACCAATACATATAAGGAAAAATTAGCCGAAATTAAAGATAAGTTCAAAACGGTCTATGGACAAATTGCAGACGCTTCTAAAAAATTAGGGGAACTGGAAGCTAAAGCTGAGAATATGAAATTACCTGCAACACCCGGAAGATTGCCAAAATTTGAATAGAAATAAGCATTTCCTTTATTAGGAACAAATTTTTAGTATATTGTGATGTAATTCTAAGCCATGAAAAAAATTATTTTATTACTTGCGTTGTTTGCATTCAGCAACGCATTTACACAAAACAAAACCGGTGATATACTCGGCACTTATATGAATCCTGAAGCTGACGCCATCATAAAAATTTATGAAAGCGCAGGCAAATACTTCGGGAAATTAGCCTGGATTAAAAAACCGGAAAGTCTTGATAGTAACAACCCTGATCCTTCTAAAAAAACCCAGAAAAAATTAGGTCTTGTAATCATGAACAATTTCGTTTTCGACGGCGATGATACCTGGGAAAAAGGAACCATTTATGACCCTAAAAACGGAAAAACTTACGACTGCAAAATTACACGCGATGCAAAAGGTAATTTAGATGTACGCGGTTTCATCGGCATTTCACTTATCGGAAGAACATCCCATTGGACAAAAGTAGAATTTAAGGAACCCTAGATGTTTTCGAGATTACTTATTGTAGTTTCTTTTTTCTTTTACAGCGCTCAGTCATTATCTCAGACAGGAGCAAATGAAATTCTTGGCTATTATATGTCCCCGGAAAAGAACAGCATTTTTAAATTTTACAAAAGCGGGCAAAAATATTACGGTAAATTGGTTTGGATGAAAAACCCTGCCCGTTTAGATACATTAAATCCTGATAAGAAAAAACACCACAGCAAATTACTTGGCTCCTTAATTGCCTGGGATTTTGTTTCCGATGGAAAACACAGCTGGAATAAAGGCCATATTTATGATGCCAACAGCGGTAAAACTTACAAAGCCAAAATTACGAGAGATAAAGACAATAATCTGATACTGCGTGGTTATGTTGGAGTTCAGTTAATTGGAAAAACTGAGTATTTTGTAAAAGTAGATTTTAAAGAGTAGTTTTATTTAATCCAAATGAAAAATTTCAGGTTTACAAATATTAGCTTTGTCACTGTTAGCCTCATTCTTTCTGTTTTAGTAATCGGCTTTCCACCGGCCAATGTTTTTGCTTATGATGTGTTTGGCTATTACATGTATTTGCCCTTAAAATTTAAGTATCACGATCTAACCATTCAGAATTATGAAACCATTACCGATATACTTAATAAATACAAAGCCAGCGAAACGTTTTATCAGGCTGTAAAATGGGACAATGGAAATTGGGTAATGCGCTACCCTGTTGGCTTATCTATTTTCTACGCCCCGTTTTACTTCGTTGCTGATTTAATTGCACCGCATACAAAATGTGCCGCTGATGGATTTTCAAAACCTTACCAGTTATCCGTATTGTATGGCTGTTTAATTTATACACTAATTGGATTACATTTCGTAAAAAAAACCCTTATGTGGTTTTTTAATGATAAAACGGCGGCACTTTGTTTAATTGGCATAGCACTTGGAACTAATTATTTTTTTCACACCTCACTGCACGGACAAGGCGCAATGTCGCACAACCTGCTATTTACTTTATATGCAATTATTATTTATTTAAGTATTAAATGGCATAAACAATATTCTTCCGGACTTTCATTTGTATTAGGTATTTGTGTAGGTTTAACTGCGCTTTGCAGACCATCAGAAATAATCAGCGGATTAATCCCATTGCTTTATGGAGTAACGGGTTGGCAAAGTTTTAAAGAGCGCTTATCGCTTTTATTACGTTTAAAAAATCAAGTTTTGATATTTGGTGTTGCTTTGTTGTTCATGGGATTTATTCAGCTTTGTTATTATAAATTCGCATCAGGAAGATTCTTCATTAATCCTTATGGCTCCGGTAATCCCGGTGAAGGTTTGGAATTATTCAGACCACATCTTTTAGAAGTACTATTCAGTTTCAGGAAAGGCTGGTTTATTTATACACCGCTGATGATTTTTATTGTTTTTGGGTTTGTTCAGATGTACAAAAAGAACCGCGGACTTTTCTTTTTTATTTTGATTTATACCTTAGTGAACGTTTACATTGTTGCCAGCTGGAGTTGCTGGTGGTTTGGCAGTTGCTTTGGCAACAGGGCTTTAATTGCGAATTATGCAGCTTTGGTTATTCCTCTCGGTTATTTTCTGGATTATGCTTTGAATTCCAAATTA
>CAZRNW010000127.1:8474-8762 GCA_964601535.1 uncultured Flavobacteriaceae bacterium | reverse complement strand
AAGAAAATTTATTAGTAGCGCGGTGATTTCAGCCGCGCTACTTCTTTTTCAAAATTGCAATAATAGGTTTTTGAAATTCAAACCAACGCCGGAATATAATTTTACTTATTCCGAAAAACTTAGGTATTTAGTAAAAACGGGGGAAAAAGATAGGAGGTCTAATCTAATTCGCTTTTTCATTTTTCCCAATGGTAAAAAAGTCGCTTCAGTTTGGAAAAGGGATTCTCTCAGATGCGCATATTTTTTGCAGATGGAAAAGGAAACCTTACCCCAAACAGGTGAAGACAA
>CAZRNW010000127.1:0-8464 GCA_964601535.1 uncultured Flavobacteriaceae bacterium | reverse complement strand
GCACGGCTATGGGCAAATGTCTTGTAAGGACACTGTTCTTATACTAACCTCTATGGCGTATTACAAAGACTTAAACGAAAATGGCCCCGGTATTGGTGATAAAAAAAATGGTGCAATATGGCTTCCTCAGGCGGAAAGGTCATATTACACATTACGTAACGGCTGTAAAAAATAAAAAACGCAGGGCCTTTCTTACCGTTAATGGCATGTAAAGCAATTCTTTCAAATATTTTTCTTCAACCCTTCTGTTAGTGCCTTTACTACTCCCTCCTTATCCTTTTTTAATTGCTTTGCAAATTCCTTAGCATAAGGATGCACATCGTGGTACTTTTCACTCCACGCTATTATTTCTAATAAGGCAGGTATCAGGTCTATTCCCTTTAAACTTAGTTTATATAAAACTTTAGCTTTGCTATCTGGGTGTTTGTGTTTTGAAATAAGCCCGCCGCACTCCAATAAAGCCAAGCGATCCGCCAAAATGTTAGTAGCAATCTTTTCTTCCGATTCTAAAAAGTCCCCATAGGTATTTTTACCCTTAAACATCATGTCTCTTATTACAAGTAAAGACCATTTATCCCCAAATATATCAAGGGCAGTACTTATAGGGCATTCCGATCGGAATGCTATTTTTTTCTTCTTCACGCCACAAATTTAACAAATCACTTGCAAATTACAAGTAAATTAACTTATATTTGTACTTGCAAATCAAAAGTGGAATTTAAACATATAAAACTATGAGCAAATTACAAGCAAGAAATGAAGTTATAATTAATGCGCCAATAGGTGTAGTCTGGTCTCTTATTACCGATATAAACCAGCTTCATAAGGTTAATCCCGGTGTTATTAAAGCTATAGGAAGCATGAATCAGCTTAATGGCACACGTACCTGTGAGATGGAAAATAGAGGAAAAAAAGGCACGATGACCGAAAGGCTAATTGAAATTGTTCCTGAAAAGAAAACAGTTTGGACGATTGAAAGCGATACTATGGGAATGGGCAAAATGTTAAGAGACCCACGCTTTTGTTTCTACCTTGAAAAATTGGGTGATAGTAAAACAAAAGTTATTAATGAATCTTACTACGATCCTGCCAATTTCTTTGTCGGGATAATGAATACCCTGATGATGAAAAAAATGATGTCGAAAATACAGGGACAAATTTTAAATAATATAAAAACCTTAACAGAAAAATAGATTATCATGGGAAAGATAACAAATGAAATAACAATTAATGCCAGCACAGAAAAAATCTGGAACATCTTAACTGAACCCGCCTTGCTTGACAAATATGATCCAACTGTTAAGAAATCAACATTAATTTCAATCGAGAAAACTGGTATTGGTGCAAAACGAAAAGTAGAAATGCTCGATGGCAAAAATTGGTTCGATGAGAAAATTACAGAGTTTGAGCCTAATAAAACCCTAACATATCAATTAACCGATTGCTCGTTTCCAATCAAAGGCCTTAAACACTCATATTCTTTTGAAAATGTCGGAAACCAAACCAAAGTAAAACAAGTGATGGAATACACCGTTAAGTTTGGTTTATTGGGTAAATTGATGGATGCTTTAATGATTCGTAAACAATCTGATGTAGGAATTAAAAAATTCTTTGCCGGATTAAAAAATTATGCCGAAAATAACTAAAACAAATTACAATGGCTTTCGACGAAAAATTAAATAATAGAATTCGTGAAGCGCTTGCACATCTTCCAAAAGTGGAAGAAAAATACATGTTTGGCGGTAGCTGTTATATGGTAAACGGCAAAATGTGCGTTGGGGTTGTTAAAGACGAAATGATGTGCAGGATAGATTATGATATTTATGAAGAAGCGCTCGAAAAACCTGGATGTCGGGAAATGGTGTTTACAGGAAAGCCTATGAAAGGATACGTCTTTGTAAGCAAAGAAGGAATGAAAACAAAAAAACAATTTGATTATTGGATAAACCTTTGCATCACGTTCAATAAAAAGGCAAAGTCCTCAAAAAAGAAAAGTAAAAAATAAATACTAACCATTAAAAAACAAACGACATGAAAAATTCAGTAAACTGGTTTGAAATTCCGGTAAAAAATTTCGACAGAGCAAAAAAATTCTACGGTACATTGTTTAATGCGGAAATACAAGTAATGCCACATCCCGAATACAAATACGGTATGCTCCCTTCTGACATGCAAAACGGTGGAGTTGGTGGCGGTATAGTTGAAGGCCGGGGATTTGAACCATCAATGAAAGGACCATTGATTTATTTGAATGGTGGTGAAGATTTAAGCATTCCATTGTCTAAAGTAGAAAAAGCAGGTGGTAAAATTCTTTTGCCAAAAACTTCAATCGGCCCAAATGGGTTCATGGCCCATATTAGCGATACGGAAGGGAACAAGATCGCGCTTCACTCTATGAAATAGTTATGACGCATAAAGGCGAAATATTTTGACTTTAACATATGTTTCTTTATCTTTAAATAAATATCTAGGCCATGAAAAAAATTCACATTATTATCGCGTCGACAATTATTTTTTTAGCGACAACCTTAACCGCTGTTGCTTTAAAAGAAACAAGCGGGCAATTAGAAAAAGTTACCGTTCAAACAGAGCTTTACCCTGTGAAAGTAATTGAAATCAACGGTGAGACGCGCACAATGTGGGTTCAGGCTAAAAACAGTAAAGCAAAAACAGTGTCTTTCTACACAGATAAAAAAATAGTGGACGAACTTCTTTTAAAGTTGAGAAGGCATTAAAAAGAAAATAAAAAAACCGAGAGGGTCTTTCTTATACAGACCCCTCGGCTCTCAGTGAAGTAGGTAATTTGAAGACTTACCCTACAATCTAATTATTTACATATTTGTCCTTTGCCTCCAAACACAGTTTTTAATTTTCTGTGTATGGATTCAATCGTGGCATCAAGTGCGCGGCCGGCATCTGCTTTAGTAAGTTTAGCGCTCGAAGCAATGGCATCAATCAATTCTGCTTTTTTCATCACTAAAACAAATTGAATTAATTCGTCATCAATTAATTTTTGGGCTAATCTACCCGCATCTGCTTTTGTTAGTTTACTTCCCGACGCTATAGCATCAATCAATTCAGCTTTTGTCATATTAACCAGCGCCGGAAATGTCACAACGCTGATCTCTTTAATTATTTTATCGTTTTTCATAATTTCTTTTTTTGTAAAAGAGGCTTACGGGCCTCTTTTGGTTTTACATTTGTTTCTTGAATGGTATTTTACTCACTTGTTTGTATTCCAAACTTGTTGCACCGAAAACCGACTTCACATAGGCCTTACATTCACCTGCCACATCTACAAGCCCTGTTACGGGTGTGTAAAGCAGTTTGGTTCTTGCAATTCGCGCGTTACTGAAGTTCGTGGTCGCAGTAATTACGGCGGTGTTTGTGGTTTTCATGTTTGTAAGCATGGTGTTCAAAGCAGGAAGTTTTAAATCCACTTCGTTCGGGTTGTATGCCGGAGTAGCGGTCAATAGGTCAATCAGCTTACCAAAAAACTCGATCTGGCTATCGTAGCTTTGTTGCGATACCGAGATGTTCTTCGGTATATCAACAGGCGGCGGATTGTTCGGATCAACCATTTTGTTTTGATTGTTGTTTTCAACTACTACTATGGGCTTTGCCCGTTTCCCTTGCAATTTGTGATTGATGGTAAGCGCATCCTTTATTGTTTGTTCAGGAACACCACAGGCTTTCAGCGCACCCATAATTCGAGTGGCGAGTTTTTTCATCGGCAGAAAAACAATTTCTCTGCTGTTAGTGGCAATCTTAAACGTGGTAAAGTTTGTACTCACGCTGGCAATCGCAGTATTTGCGTTTGTCTTTAGGGTATTCATATTGGCGATTTTTATCGCGTTGAGAATCGGATTGTAAGTTATACCGTAACCTGTACAGTAACTGATCAGATCCTCAAAGTTGGCTACGTTTTTCGCATGGCCAACTTCAGAAAAGTTGCTCATGATCTTTAATTTTAAAATTTAATCTTTGATTTGTTTGCCCGGTTCTGTGCTTCACCCCTGGTGAAACTTTGGCATAAGGAAGAGAGCCGGAAAAGAGAAACCCCATTATATGAGGCCAAACTGTTGGCGTCCTATAAAAGTGTACCTGTATTTTGTTGTGGTTGCATCTTAGCCTTCCTTTCTTTTTTGATATTAAATACTATAACGCACACAGTGTGCCGAAGTATACATTTCATTTCTAAAAATAAGTTAATCCCATTGGGAAATCTAATAAGTGGTTATCTAAAACTATTCAGTAGGCAAAATCTTTTTATCCGTAACAAGTGTTTTTCATTGGGAAAACGGGTATTTTCAATCTGCCGTTAGTATGTTGGCAACATCTCGGAGTATGTTTGCCTTAGCCGCGAGTGTTTTCAAAGGATCATGGGGAATGTTGGTGTTAGCCTTGAGTGTTTTCAAATAATCGGTGAGTATTCTCGCCTTAGCGTTATAGAATTTTAACTTAGCCATCAGTGTTTTGAAATAATCTTTGAGTATTCTCCCGTTAGCGTTGAGTATTTTTAACTTAGACGTGAGTGTTCTTGTGTTAGCGCAAAGTATGTACATAAGTTTGCCCACGCGCCTTATAACGTGGGACAAAGAGACATACTGCGCCTATACGGTGGTATAAGCGCAATTTTATATTTATGTTATAGCGCTCACTAACCTGTGTGTATAGACCTTTGTGTACAGACCTAACTGCATAAAACTGTGTGTGTCGAATTGTGTGTAAGCCGACGCACAAAATGCAAACACATGCGTCGCTTGTTTTTTAATGGCAGATAATTTATTTGGCGTCGCATAAGTTTGCATTTTCTCCCGCCCCGTGCGTTAGGTGCTATAGAACAGGCGCCCTTGAGGGGACGCTTTTGGCCATCGCACAGCAATAACAAGTACAGGGCAATAAACAACCATGGGTGGACGAAGGCCGGAAAAGAAATTCGGTTTGGTTTTCGGTAGCCTTTTGTTCACCCTCATTAAAATATTGACAGACAAAAAAATGTATGCAGACACTTAAGCAATAACCGTTAGAACATCTGGGTGGCCGCCACAGGTTATAACACAGGGCAATTGCGCAATTTGGCAGACGGGGGAATAAAAAGTTTAGTATCTTTATATAACCGTTATAGGGTATAGACAGTTGAAGCTCCGAAAGCCAAACTGCGCAAGCCCTGAAACCGTTATGCGTAACCAGCCGGACAATGACCTAAAGACGACATACTAATATCAAATTATTTACGTTATCTAAGACAACAACCTTTAAATCCAGACAATCATGACAAGCCTACGAATAATCTTCTCAATGACAGCAGTTTTACTCCTGACGGACTTAAGCCTTGCACAAGACAGTTTGAGTAAAAAAATAAATTCCGATGGGGCACGCATGGAGACCCCTTACGTTAACGGGAAAATTAACGGGACATTAAAAGCCTTTGACAAAGACGGGAAGCTAACTATGGAAGTTCCTTATGTAGACAATAAAAAAAACGGGGTTGAAAAATTCTACTATCCTGACGGAAAACTTAAAATGGAAGCTCCGAATACAAATGACAAATTAAACGGTATCGTTAAAATGTATTATGAAAGCGGTAAGCTAAAAATGGAAACTCCTTATGTTGACAACAAAATTAACGGGACACTAAAAGCGTATTATGAAAGCGGACATTTGAAGCAAGAAGCTACATACGTTGACAACAAACTTAATGGTGTTGAAAAAAAATACGACGACGCTAAATAGGCGGACACCGACAGAAAAACTGTGTGCGGCTGGCAACGCATAACAGCACATAGCACTTATGCGGCGGACGTCGGTCATCGCTCAAGCCATTTGCCCCTTCGGGACTTTTTTATTTGTTTCGGCTTTCGCTAAAAAACATGTATCTTCGATATAACCTTTTGTCGGTATAGACACATGATGCTCCGAAAACCGCACAAGTGCTATCTGCAAAACGTTATGCCTAATGCTTGGACAATGAATTTCAAAAAGACATTATTACTAATTTTAGTCTGTATTCTTTACAAGCAACATTCGTTTGGACAGAAAAAATTAAATCACTGTGTTGGTGTTTATGCAAAAGCAGAAACGCGAGACTTTCCTAAGTTTAAAAAGTATGCCGACATACTCTCTCAAAAAGCAACCAATACCAAAGACACAAAAGGACTTAAGCAGGGTCTTTGGACTTTACAAGTAAAAGAAAATACTCATTATGGTTCTTATACTTGTCTTGACACTGTAAATCATGGCGGACAAATCCTTTTTGACAAGCCTGTGAAAATTATTGCGAAAGGAAATTATAAAAATAACATTCCGACTGGTGTGTGGTTAAAGTACATGGACAACTTTGACCGGACTTACAATGAGTATTTCTTTTTCAAAAACGGGGCATGTGTTAAGCATACATATTTTGACCACCATAATTGCATTTACAAAACAGACACTCTTAAAGTGAACAATAGGTTAATTTTGACGCAATAAACATGGGTATAACAAATGAAAGCAACTTTGACAATAATATTTTGCGTCGCCTGTTTCCTTTTTCATGGACAAACTAATTGGTTAGTTGGCAAATGGACATGCTTTGGAGGTGCCAATCATATATATAATAAATTACCAGAACCGAATACATCTGTCGAAAAAGAATATTGTAAATCTAATTGGCACTTTAAGAAAAATGGTAAAGCGGTACATCGCAGTGTTGATTCAAATGGGAGAATCCTTCCAAAGGGGAAAAAAACATATGATTGGAAATTAAATAACACCAATGATACTCTTTATTTGTACAACGACGATATTAAATATAAAACAAACTACTTAATATATAAGTATAGCGCTACCATGTTTATGATGGTGAGAAGAGATGAAATAAGTATGGGTTATCTGTATATTAAAAAATAGACAGACAAGTAAACTATATTTATATGTGACAAAAGCACTAGGCATAACACGGGGCAATTACGCAATTTGGCGGACTATAAGTTTTTTGTTTAATAGTTGCCCGCCGACGGCGGATTTTGTATTTTTACTTTAAACAAAAAAAGAGGCAGCGGAAAGCAATTAATAAAGTTTGGCGGCGTGTAGACAGGGAAATGTTCCAAAGCCAAACTGCGTAAGCCCCGAAACCGTTATAACGCATTGCCGCGGACATAGAACTATGAAAAGACAATTTCGGCTGAAAATAATCCTCCTTTCATGCTTTCTTTTAATTAACGTTGCATGTACGCCGCCTATTATTCTCTCAATTCGATGCCACCCTTATCCAGAAAACGAAAGGGACAGTATTTTTGTATATACTGACGCCCCTCTGACAATGTATAATGCAGACAAAAAATTTGAATTTATTCCTGAATTACAACTTTATAAGTATACGATTATAAATGACGACAATGGTTCCTCTTTGGTTATATTAAGACAATTCGTCCAAAAATGTTACTACCCTCTTGAAAGATGCAAAGACACTGTTAAAAAACTTCTACCTATTTCCTATTTAAAATTCGTCGGAAAAGGCTGTAATAATAAAATTTACATACATGAGGCCAAGGGCAAAAATGAAATATTGGACTTTTTTAAACAAGGTAGTAATGGCCAAATTGAATTTAATCCATGCGACTTAAAATAATCATACTTCTTGTTTTGGCAAATGTCTGTCGTGGTCAGACTAAAGACTTTGCCGTGACAAAAAATCAAGACACAATATTTCTCACCATAGAAAAAATGAGAAACAGTGTAAAAATGTATGGGCAAAAAGATGGTAAGCCTGTAATCTATAAAGCCAAAAATTTAATTTCATTTAATTGTGAAGGTTCCGTTTACGAATCAATTAAGATAGGTGGTCTTTTTAAACGATGGATGTTCGCTTATAAAAAAACATCGGGTGACTTAAACTTATATGTTTTCAGTAAGCAAAGACAAAACCTTCATTCAAAAAACAACAGAAGAGATGGTAACATTGTGGACTTGATCACCGACCAAAAGCCTGGACCGGCAGATCCAGGTTATTCTAATGTAGAAAGGCTTTATCTCCGGAAACAGATCGAAGAAAGAGGTACTGTTCATAAACTTGGATTAGGCTGGCGAAAGACAATAAAAAAACTTTGCGCTGACTGTTCACTCGTATTAACAGAGTTATCGACCCATAAAAATGACTTTAATCCAGATAAATTAGTTGGCATTTACAACGACAAGTGTGGCACAAAAAAATAAATGACTGCGGACATGACATACTGGGTGGCGGCAACGACGTTATAACAGCACATTTACCTTATGCGCGGGGACGTCGGTCATCGCGGCGCCCAGAGTTTAAGGCCCCTTCGGGACATTTTATTTGCGGCCGCTAATAAACATTTGTATCTTCATATAAACATTTGTGGGTATAGACAGGTGATGCTTCGTAAGCGCACAAGGTAAATCTGCAAAACGTTAGCAGCAAAGCAGAATGACATACTTCAATCCAAAAATATCCGCCGAC
>CAZRNW010000126.1:0-8777 GCA_964601535.1 uncultured Flavobacteriaceae bacterium | reverse complement strand
CGAAAACGGTATTTGTAATAGCGTATGAACAGAGAATCACAATCAATAAATTGGTCCAGCTGGTGGTAATCAACCAATGATAAATATCAACATTATCAAAACCTTTAAGACCTTTGCGTTTAATATTAACGCTGCCGTCTTTATTCAAAAACCTTACAGATTGTCCGTAATTTTTGTGTCCGAAACCCAATTCAAGACTTTTATCTTTTTTATTCTTATCGCCGAACATAAGTTTTAATACCTTTGTAAAATTATGTTCAAAGGTAAAATTAATTGGTTGTTATTGCTACTTCTTCCGGCTGCATTTATTGGCTGGTATTTCTACAGTAAAAAAGAAAACAAACCCATCCGTACACTTGCTTATTTCGGACCGAAAACCCATCAAAAGACAAAAGACACAACTTATCATACAGTACCCCCTTTCTTTTTTATTGACCAGAACAATAATAAGGTGACAGAGAATGAAGTGAAAGGTAAAATTTATGTGACCGATTTCTTTTTCACTACCTGTAAATCTATTTGTCCGGTTATGAGTACTGAATTAGAAAGGGTGTACAAAAAATTTAATCAGCGCAACGATTTTTTAATTATTTCGCATACGGTTGACCCCGAAACTGACTCGGTTTTGCAATTGAAAGAATATGCCAAATTGCATGGTGTGGATGATAACAAATGGCTTTTTGTAACTGGTGAGAAAAAACATTTGTATGAAATTGCCCGCAAAGGCTATTTACTGAATGCCGAAGAAGGTGATGGAGGAGAAGAAGATTTTATTCATACTCAGAATTTTGCTTTGGTTGATAAAGAGCGGCACATCCGCGGGTTTTACGATGGCACCGATAGTATTGAGATAAACCGTTTAATGGTAGATTTAAAATGTTTGTTTGACGAGTATGCTTTTAAAGAGAAAAAATAATTTTCTAATTCTGTTTCTTTTTTTTGTGTTGATTTCATTAGCGCAAAAACCGGCTGTTTATAAAATAAATGATTTATTAAAACGCATTCATAACAACAGCGATACGATTTATGTTGTAAATTTCTGGGCCACCTGGTGCAAGCCTTGTGTTGAAGAACTTCCCGATTTTGAAAAATTTAACCGTCAGAATAAACCTGCCAGGGTAAAAATTATTTTAGTGAGTATGGATTTTAAAGAGGATTTGGAAAAGAAAGTGGTTCCTTTTTTAGAAAAAAACAAATACAGCATGGAAGTTGTTTTGCTTGACGAAATAAACGGCAACGATTTTATAGATAAAATAAATAAAAAATGGGGGGGCGCCATTCCGGCCACCTATTTCACCACCAAAAACAAAAAGAAAGAAGTTCTTTTTGAGAAAAAGGTGACGCTTGAAATTTTGAACAAAACAATGAATGAATTTTTGAATTAAAATCCCTGTCTAAACTGATTTTAGACAGAAAACTCTAACTTGTTTATGGGCGGATTTTACTGAATTGACGCGGTTTTGAGGTATACTTGTCTGATTTTACCGCCAAAAATCCCTTAAATCGTTAATTTCTCAAAAAAGGCTGTAATTTTTAGTATCTTTGCGCGTTAATAAGCCAAACCGTAATTTTTTTACATGAGACAGCTCAAAATTACCAAATCAATCACCAACCGTGAGAGCGCATCTTTAGACAAATACCTTCAGGAAATAGGCCGCGAAGAACTCATAACCGCAGAGGAAGAAGTTCACTTGGCAAAAAAAATCAAAGAAGGTGATCAAAAGGCGCTTGAAAAGTTGACGAGAGCAAACTTACGTTTCGTTGTTTCCGTAGCAAAACAATACCAGAATCAAGGCTTAAGCTTACCCGATTTAATTAACGAAGGTAACTTAGGTTTAATTAAAGCAGCGCGCCGTTTCGATGAGACGCGTGGATTTAAATTTATTTCTTACGCTGTATGGTGGATCCGTCAGTCGATATTGCAGGCTTTGGCTGAGCAATCACGTATTGTGCGTTTACCATTGAATCAGGTTGGTTCACTGAACAAGATCAATAAAGCCTACTCAAAATTAGAGCAGGAATTTGAACGTGAACCAAGCGCTGAAGAATTAGCTGAGATTTTAGATTTACCAATTGATAAAGTTGCTGATACTATGAAAGTGAGCGGACGCCATGTCAGTATGGATGCGCCTTTCGCTAACGGAGAAGAAAGCTCTTTATTGGATGTATTAATTAACCACGATTCGCCGAAAGCGGATTACGGATTAATTATGGAGTCCTTATCAAAAGAAATTGACCGCGCACTATCAACTTTAACAGAAAGAGAACGTGATGTGGTTAAATTATTTTTTGGTATCGGCATGAACCATGGTTTAACATTGGAAGAGATTGGCGATAAATTTGATTTAACACGCGAGCGTGTACGTCAGATTAAAGAAAAAGCCATCCGCCGTTTACGCCACAGTTCAAGAAGCAAATTATTACAACAGTATTTAGGTTAACGGTTCGGCTAACGCTCACCATGACTTAATCATATTAAAAGCCTCTTCAGAAATGGAGGGGCTTTTTTATTCCCCCGGAATAAAGTGTGATGCACAGCATCTCTACTTTATTCACTCAGCCATTACAATACCTTAATCATTGGATAACACCCTGCCTAACCTTTGGCATTAAGTTTGCGTTATGTACATAAAGACTAAGAAAACATGAATGCAATACAAGCAATTTTAACTTTAAAAAATGGAGCGCGTAAATACGGTTCTATTTTAAGTTCTGAATGGAGACACACGATTTTATTTGTTCCGGGAACGGAAATTGAATTAACAAACAAAGAAGATTTCAACCATTTGATTCAATATATTCCGGTTGATGAGATAGAATCGATTGATACTTATTTAAAGTAATTCCACACCGGGTCGTTCATCAAGGGAGCGGCCTTTACATTTACCTCCTCCAACTTTATGGGATGCATGAAATTTAAACTATAAGCATGCAAATGAATGGAACCATCTTTATTGCTCCTGTCGAACCCATATTTTAAATCACCTTTTATCGGACAGCCAATAGTTGAAAGCTGACAACGGATTTGATGGTGGCGTCCGGTCAATAATTTTATTTCCAGCAAATGGTAATTATCGCTTGACTTCAAAAATTTATAAATCAATTCCGATTTCAATCCGTCTTTAACAGGTTTTTCGTGCGCCTTTGATTTGTTTGCCTTTTCGTTCTTCAGTAAATAATGAATGAGATGATCTTCCGTTTTCGGCGGTTTATTCTTCACAACGGCCCAATAGGTTTTATTTAATCCTTTCACCCTTATCAATTCATTAAAACGTGAAAGAGCTTTACTTGTCTTAGCAAATATCACTAATCCAGAAACAGGCCTGTCGATACGATGGATAACCCCCATAAAAACATTACCGGGTTTTGAATCCCGCTCTTTAATGTAGTTTTTTAATTTTTCGGATAAAGGCATATCGCCTGTTTTATCGCCCTGCACAATTTCGGAGGGAAGTTTATTGATGATAATGATGTGATTATCCTCGTAAACGATTTGTTCGGGGTGTATGCTATTTGGAAGATGATTCAAGATTTAAAATTCAAAGATTTAAGGTTTAAAGATTCAAAGGTAAAACTAAACTGCTTACTGTCTACTGCCACTGCCAACTATTTCAAAGCTTCTTTTACAATATTCTCGTATACTTCTTTCCAGCCTTTCCATTCTGTTACGCTTCCCATGGTATCATTATGAATAATAGTTACAAGTTCCCCATTGTATTTCTTTACTTGATCAATAATTGGTTTAGCAAATTCCATCGCAGTTGTATCTGTTGCTTTGTTAGTGAAACGTAAGGTTGTTTCAATTAAACAGAAAGGATGAATAATAAGCGGTGTTTCCTGCTCGGCATCCAAATCGTACCAGTTATATGGAATACAAAACGACGCCCGGAATCCATTGTAATTTCCATAACCCATCGAATAATCGGCCGTAATTCCTGTTTGCAATAATGCCTGGTAAGTCTCAGGAAAAGTTAAAATAGCGAAATGCTGACGGCTATTTTTTATATCACGGTGTGTAATATTAGCCAGGCGGTTCACTTCCACCTTTAATTGATTCAAATCATTATTGGATTTATAGGAAGGATGAATTCCGATTTTAGAATAATCTGCTAAATGTTTAATTAAAATCTGAAAATCCTTATTGTTAGCCGGATGATTTTTATCATTCACGCCATAATCTCCCAACAAAAAGAAATACAAAACATTCAAATTATTTTTTTTCTGAACTTCCAGTAAAAAATCATAAGAATCAAAAGGGTCCGGTTTTTTATTCAGCACCACAGCTGTGCGTTCCTTAATTTCCTTAAAATTTCTGGTTACAATACTTTTTAAATACCCGCCAGCTTCACGCATGATGCCTTTAAACTTAAATTTGTAGGCATTATCAATATCAACTGTTGAGAGGAAAGAAAACTGATGTTCCTTCAATTTTAAACCAGGGTACTTTGTTTCTAATAATTTCCTGAATTGCTCCAGCCAAAGATTCACCAAAGGAAACTCTATAAAATCGTATTGAAAAGCGAGGCTGTTTTTTACATCGAAACGATTATACTTATCCTGCTTAAATGGTAAATATTCTTCGTAACGGCTCAATAGCCAGAACGAAGCCGCCAATAAATCAAAAGGCACATCGCCGTTCGCTTTAAAAAAAAGCTTTGAATACTCCTTGTGATTATTTACTTCAATCAAATAATCTTTTATTCCGTATTCGAACAAAAGCGGAGCCGGGGATATCTTAATCCCGTCCCTTGTAAATTTTTGAATTGAATAATTAATTTTTGGCGCTTCCGATTGTTCAAATTGAACCGGGTTCTGGGTAACTACATAATCCAAACCATAAACATCCTTTAAAATAATATTCAAAATATATTTTAAGCGTGGACTATTTTTTACCGAATATATTAAAACAGGCTGGTTCACCTCTTAAAATTAAAGAACTCAGGAATTGTTAAGAGCAGCAATTTTATAACTTATAAACAAGGTAATGAAGATTAATAATATTAAATTTGTATTAGGCATTATGAGAAGAAGAAGGGCTATATATATCATTTTTATACTTATTTCGATATTTATATCATTTCTCTATCTGTACAATCGTTTTTCACTTGCGCATGAGAACCTCAAAAGCCCAATTCTGGAGCCCAATAACGATAACACTTTAACGATCGGAATAATTGGCGACAGTTGGGTAGCGGCACATAATATGGATGCATTTATTAAAAACAGCATGAGCCAAAATGGCCACCAATGCGTAATTTATTCATCCGGACAAGGCGGCGCTAAAACAAAACAGGTTTACATGAATTTATTTGGTAACGAGAGGGATTTTTTCTCGACTGCTTTTATCAAATTAAAACAGGTTAAATACTGTATTGTTTCCTGCGGCGTAAATGATTCGTTTGGACAATTTGGAAAACGTTTTTATTCAAAAAACATGTGTCTGATTATTAAAGAATTATTAAAATACAATATTAAACCTGTGATTATTGAGTTGCCCGAATATGGTGTGGCCGAATTGTACGAAAAACTTCATATAGTAAATAAAATTAAAACACACATCTACTCCTTTTTTACAAACGATAACGGCATTGACAATGTAAAAGAATTCCGCGAAGCACTCAATGAAGAATTGAAAAAACAATTACTCCATGATAAAATTGTGTTTATTGATTTTGATGCGGTGTGCCAGGACTATTCGAAATGCAGTCACCTTTATACTGATCACTTTCATTTAACGGATGCAGGTTACTCGAAACTTGCCGATGAAATCGCCAATGGAATTTGTACTGATTTAATAAAAAATTAATTCAGAAGGGTATCCTGAGAAGCTTTCAGGATTTTACGGGTGTTTTCCAAAGTATCACTTTCCGCATAAACACGCAAAACCGGCTCGGTTCCGCTGGCACGTACCATCATCCATTGGTCGTTCTCAAAATAATATTTCCAGCCATCAATAGTTTCCAGTTTTTCTACCTTGTAAGCACCGAATGATTTGTATTTTTCTTCTTTACAGGCCTTAATTACTTTTTGTTTTACTTCTTCTGTTAAATGTAAATCATTACGCTCGTAAACAAAACGACCGGTTAATTTATATAAATCTTCAATTAGCTGTTCTAATGATTTTCCGCTTTTCGCCATATATTCCCAAATGGTTAAACCCATCCAGATGCCGTCCCGCTCAGGAATATGTCCTTTTATTGCAATTCCCCCGCTCTCTTCTCCGCCCAATAACACATCTTCACTGATCATGTAACCCGCAATATATTTAAAACCGATTTGAGTAATTACAATTGGTAAATTATAATGCGCCGCTAACTTCTTTATACGCGGTGTTACAGAAAATGCACAAACAATTTTTCCGCCAAATTTTTTCTCTTCCACCAAATACTTTACCAACAATAAAATAATATGATGCGAATCAATAAAATTTCCTTTACTATCGTACAAACCAATCCTGTCAGCATCACCATCTGTACACAAACCGCAACTTATTTTTCCGTCTTTTTTAATCAGATTACTGAACTCCAATAAGTTTTTATGAATCGGCTCAGGGGCTTGTCCGTGAAAGCCGGGATTATTATCATCATGCAAATGCACAATATCCGGAAACAAACGTTTCATCACTCTTTGTCCCGCACCAAACATACTGTCGTAAGCAAACATTAATCCTGATTTTTTTATAAGAGCAATATCAAAATTATCCTCAACATGCTTTACATACATATCTTCAAGCGGAGCAATTTCCAACATCCCTTTTTTCTTTGCTTCTTCTAAATCAATTGAATCAAGATTTACAGAATGCTTGTCCGGAATAATATCTTCTATTTCCTGGATTTTTTCAGGGACTAATGGTCCACCGTAATGACCTTTTAATTTATACCCGTTGTAAGAAGGAGGATTATGACTTGCCGTAATTACTACACCTAAAGAAGCTTTTAATTTTAATGCTCCCAAAGAAACCATTGGTGTGGATGTAAAATCCTTTGCTAAAAAAACTTTAACGCCATTAGCGATAAAAACTTTCGCCGTTGTTTCTGCAAAAAGTTCACCGGCAAAGCGGCAATCGTGACCAATAACAACACTTGGTTTATCGAAATTTTTCAAAAGCCACTTTGCTGTTGCTTCCGTTACGCGGGCTACATTATCAACAGTAAAATCTTTAGCAATGATTGCTCTCCAGCCGTCGGTACCAAATTTAATCTTCGTCATAGTTATAAAAATAGAGGCTTAAAGGTACAAATTTAGCCACTGATAACACGAATTTTCACTAATAAAATTAGCGTTTTATACCCTTCTCATCGAGGGCTTTTTGATAGGCGGCAGCATATTTCTTATGCTGCTCATAGTCTAATGAAAAATCGCTATATCCATTTAAGGATGGATTTGCACAAAAATACAGGTACTTGTGCCTTGTATAATTTAAAGTCGCATCCAATGATTGTACATTTACAAGACAAATTGGTCCGGGAGGTAAACCTTTATATTTATAGGTATTGTAAGGTGAGTCTATTTGCTTATCTGAGTCATAAAATCTTCTTGCATCAAAATTCCGATTAGCGAATCTTAAAGTAGGGTCAGCTCCAAGTGCCATATTTATTTTTAAACGGTTTATGTAGACACCGGCAATTTTTTGTTGCTCACTGGCAATTCTACTTTCGCCCTGAACAATAGAAGCCAAAGTTGTCATTTCAACAAGTGAGTAACCTGCTTTTTTGCATTTTTCGCGTCTTTCTTTTGTCCAAACTGAATTAAAATATTTTTTTATTTGTGCGAACAATTCCTCCTTCTTTATTATCCAGCTTACTTCATATACGTTTGGCAGAATTAATGTCATGATATTATCCGGATCAAGTCCGTATTCTTTTTCCAGTATCACATCATCACTTAAATATTCATCCAATTCATCAAAACTTAATTCGAGTTTGTCATCGAGATACTCAATTAATTCTTCTTTGGTACGGATTTGAGAATTAAAAGTAAGCTTTACCGCTTCCTGCTTATTATTTTTCAGCATTAAAATAATCTGACGGTTATTCATACCGGTGTTTATTCTGTATCGACCGGGGTGAACGTTTTTGTCTAAGTCCATACGTTTGGCCATCCATTCAAAGGTTTTGTGGTTTTCGATGACATCTTCGCTATAAAGTGTATTTAATAAAGTTTCGAAATCGGCATCACTTGGAATGTAAACGTATTTAAAGTTTTTTCCGTTAAGACTAACATTAGGCTTATAAAGATTCATGTAGGCCCAATAGCCGCCAAATCCAATCCCGAGAAGTATTAGAACAAAAATTATCCTTTTTAAGAGCCTTTTCATAAACAAGAACCTAAAATTATGAAGATTAATTTACTTTTTGTAAATTTAATTGTGAGAAAAACATTTTTTAGCATATTTATTCTAGTCTTCGCCACTAAAGGCTTTTCTCAGTTCAAGCAAGATACTACTATCGAATACCGCGATTGTATTCAGTTCAGTCCGTTCATGCTAATAGAACCTTTAACTACTAACCTTAATATAAGTTGGGAACGTCATTACCGGCGAAAAATCTACATTGCAGCAAATCTTGGATTAATAATAAATGGGGATAATTTATGGGGAGGGGAAAATACTCTGGAACAAAGCGGAACACGCTTAGGAATCGATCTTAAAGTTTGTCCACACAGGATCAAAAAAACCGGTTTTATAAGAGGTTCGATATTATGCGTTGGTATTGAACCTTTCTTTAAATATGTCCGCTCCTATCGTTATGGTTTGTTTGATGTATCCGATAATAAAC
>CAZRNW010000125.1:0-8784 GCA_964601535.1 uncultured Flavobacteriaceae bacterium | reverse complement strand
GAAAAAATCACGATATGGTTTTTGCATTTATTCACAAGCCTGATTGCGTTACTGATGTAGCTACTTCTAAGGCGTTCCTTTCTGGATGGCTGGAAGGTTTAGGGTTGTTAGCAGATCCTAGATTGGCTCTAATAATTATACCAAAGGATTTGGATTTAGAAACAGCTAAAGCTGCATATTTAGAGATGTTAAATAATATCTCGAAAGAAAGATTTAAAATATGAGCGATGAAATAAAAAACCCACCAGCATTAGCTGAGGAACCCAAGCACGATTTCTCGCAAAAAGATCTAGAAGTCATACAGGCCTATAAAGACGGTGGATTACAAGGTGTTGCAGTAGTAGACGAAAAGAAGCTATCTTCAATGCTAGAGATGTATTTATCCGGCAAGACATATCGTCAAATCTCTACTACAATGCAGATTAGAAAAGAAGTTGTTCTTTATATGTCTTTCAAATTCAATTGGTTCGATATTAGAAAAGAATATCTGATGGATATAGAAGTTAACATGAAAAGTCGTCTTGAAGACGGTAAAATTGCTGACCAAGACTTCTTCTTACAATTGGCTGCTATGTATCGTAAAAAGATCGGATCTAACCTGAATAAGTATTTGGCTAGTGATAACGTAGATTTTGCCAATGCGATTGATCCTAAAGAGGTTGATAAATACCTTAAAGTTGTTGATGCATTGCAGAAATTAAGCGGCGGAAAACCTCTTGATGACCAAAGCTACAATACTCGTCCTATGGTTGGCTTAAATACCGGTGATGGCGTAACTATTGTTAAAAAGGGCGATAATGAGATCGAGATTACCCCTAAGAGTAAAGCTCTTAAAGATGGTCTTAAAGAGTTCGCAAATTTTAGACGTGAAGAAGAAAAGAAATCAATTAAATAGAATATGATATAGGTACTAAAAGCCCTTAGAGGCGGGAGATGATATGAAAAAAATGAGAGCAATGATGGTATTACTCGCCAGCATGGCATTTTTAGCAGGATGTTCAACAACAGGACAAAAACAACAAGCTGATCGTAGAGATATTATCTCTAACAGCGTTTCTATTACTAATTTTGAGTCAAATAGTGGTGGATCAGGTACGGTTTTAAAATCTAGTGACTCAGCGTCATATGTTCTTACGAACTCGCACGTTTGCCGAGTAGCTGAAGAAGGCGGACTTGTTCATGGTGAAGCTGGCACTTTTGCGGTTGCAGGATTGAAACATTCCACACAGCACGATTTATGTATTATTAAAGTATATGGAAACTTAAGAGCAAGCACTAAGCTAGCATCTTCTGGCGCTGAGCCATTTAGATCAGAAGCACATATTTCTGGTCATCCTTCTTTGTATCCTACGGTTGTAACTCACGGACATTTCTCTGGACGATCAACGATCCAAGTAATGACTGGCATTGAAGAATGTACTGAAGAAATGCTTAAAAAGAATCCAGATATCGCTTTAATGTGTATGTTTTTAGGCGGTATTCCAGTAATTAAGAGTTACGAATCTATATTGGTTTCTGCAACTATCATGCCAGGATCTTCTGGTAGTGGCGTATTTAATAAAAATATGGAGCTTACCGGAGTCGCATTCGCAGGACAGGGACAGCTTGGATACGCATGGACTGTTCCTTACGAATATGTTAGAGATTTTCTTTTAGTTGAACAAAAATCAATGAAATTCAAAACTCCTTCTAATAAAATCGACATTTTATCAAACAGAAGTGGTCGTCGCAGCATGGAAGCCGGAAAAAGAGCATGTAAGAGTCCTGACCGAGTTAAATTCAGTAAAACTTGTAAATTATTAGATCAAGATATGGTATTCTAAATGCCACTTATTGCCTACGCATGTAAATGCGGCAATACTACTAAAAAAATGACGAGGCAGGCCAAAGATGCACCTGCCTCTTTTCTTTGTCCTAAGTGTAATATAGATCAAATGAAAAAACAGTTGTCTTCTCCCTCAAGTTCTAGTAAGATCATAGTTGATAACGGCGTACAGGCTCGCGCAGTCGAGATTATGCCAGATATTATTGAAATCAACAAGGCAAGATCCGAAAAGGATTACAGAGAGGATTAAGTGTTAAAACTTAAGAGTTTACGTCTAAGTGGGGTTGGCAGATTTGTAGAACCTCAAGATGTTAATTTTGAAGAGTTAGGTAATCTCGTTCAGGTTGACGGCGAAAATCGTAACACAGGAGGATCTTCAGGATCTGGCAAATCTACCTTATTTAATGCCCTGGACTACCTCCTTGGCCTGAATGACCTCCCTACTACTGTACTTCAATCCCGACTCACAAAAGAAAAGATGACCGTAGAAGGTCATTTCGATTGGGATGGCAAGCAAGTTACTATCAGTAGAGGATCAAAGCTTTCTGTTGCAATTGATGATAAAATCATTACCGGCTCTTCAGCTTTAGTTGATGAAGAAATAGATAAAATTCTAGGTATGCCTAGGGATCTTTTTCGTAAAATCCTACATAAACGCCAAAAAGAAGGCGGTTTCTTTTTGGATTTCACTCCAAAGAAGATGTATGAATTTTTAACGGATGCACTTGATTTAGCCTCAGAGCGTAAAAAACTTGAAAAAGTTGAAGCCAAATTGAAAGATCTGGAAACCACAAAAAACTCTAGACAAAGTGCGATACTACAGGCACAATCTAGTTTGAAGGCTATGCAAGAGGCCATTTTAGGGCTAGGACTTGCGCCAGTAAGGGATATTCACCAGTCAGTAATTTTAGAATTAAAAGGGAGATCAGATGCCTCAGCGCAAAAGTACAAAGAAGTCGAAGAAAGTCACAAAACCGAAACGCAAGGTCTCGAAGCCACGCGCCCGCAAACAAGTGTTGCCCCCTACGATTCCAGTCGTAGAGACGCCATCGACGCCCGTCGTAGAAGTCTTACCGGTAATCGAGACGCCAGTGTTGCCGCCGAGTCTGCCAGAGTTGCCGGTCATCGAAGCACCATCAGCGCCCTTAGAGTTGAGCAAACCAAAATCTCGTTTGCGATTGCTGATGGACAAACTGCTCGGACGGAAGCAGTAAAGATAGCAGATCAGATCAAGAAAATTAGAGCCTGTCAGTGCCCTACTTGCGAACAGCAGTGGCTAACAGACTCATCTAAGACCCATGAGGCCAAACTATTAAATGATTTGGCCAAAATTAAAGAACGCATTGCCATATCCACTTTTGCAGCTGAAAAACAGGAATCTTTGGCCGCTGAATTGGCCGCTCTTGAAGCTCAATTAAGTCCACGAAATACTGAAGAATTATCCAAAATTGACTCTGAATTGGCGGATCTTTTGGCCGATCTTAAGGCAGATAAAGCTCTTGAAGCAGATCATTTGGCTAAGCAAAATGCGACAAATAGTGTCGTTTTACAACAATTTGCTACACAGCAGTTAGAATTGCGCCGTAAACACGCATTAGAGATCGAACAGGTCCGTGGGCAGGCCGACGTAGATCGCAGAGCCCTAGACGCCGCTGTGGCTAAGCTAAAGGCTTATGACGAAGCCTTAAAGAAGTACGAAGCTACCCTTTCCTACATGAAAACCAACGAAGCTGCCTATTCTAAACAGCTTGCGGAGAATGAATCTGCAATGTCCGCTATTATTGCGGAGATTGAATTAGCTGAAGAATTGAAGAAAATCGTAAAAACATTCATTTCTTGTAGCTTTGACGATGCCTTAGAATCTATTGGTGACGCAGCTACTAAAATTATTCGTTGCATTCCTACCATGAGTAGTGCTACAATTCAGTTTGAAGGCCAAAAAGAGACTAAAGATGGAAAAGTCAAAGAGGAAGTAAATGCGGTCATTAGTATGGACGGTGAAGTTGGCATTCCAATTAAGTCTTTATCGGGCGGTGAGCGATCATCGGTTGATTTAGCTGTAGATCTTGCAGTTATTGATTTTATTGAAAGTGAAAGCTCTAAAGGTATTGATGTTTTCATTCTTGACGAGCCCTTTACTGGTTTGGATACGGTGAGTATTGAAATGGCACTTGAAGTTTTGAAAAATTCCAATAGCAATAAAAGACTTATTGTGGTGGATCATAATCCAGAAGTGAAGCAGATGGTAAGTAATAGGATAGTTGTTGTGCGTGATGGAGATACAAGTACGATTACAAACAGAGAGGTCGAAAATGGCTAAGGTTAAAGCAAATGAAATGACTATTAGAAATTTTAAAAAATCTACTTTTCAAGTAAATTTGACAGGTGAACAAATTATATTTATAAAAGATTCTATGGATAGAGTAAGCGCTGATCTTTTTAATGATTTTTTTAGAATTGAAGATATGAAAGATTTTCCAAGAAAAGAGAGAACTAAATTGTACAATTCTGCCCATAATTACAATAATATGAAAGATTGGGTAGAAATATCTCTAGATGTTTCCGATAAAATTGCATTGGAGAAATTGAATGGCTAATATTGAAACGATTGAGCAGGAACTAAGACAGTACATCGAAGATGCGGCAAATATGACTCGCCAAGATCGTTTCACGTATTTAAAGGCAATTTTTGACAAACACTACGCAATGGAAAAAACAGAACATATCTTGACAATGAGTGATTTTCAGAATATAATCAGTTACGCAAAGAGTCAGTTCACAGAGATTACATTGCCTACGGAGATTTCCAAAAGACCTGTTTATCCAAGTGAAGTGCCTCATATTATGATGATTGAAGCGGTAATTTCTTACTTGAATAGAAATAGTATTTTAAAGAAATTAGTACGTATAGACTTTACAACTAAAACTAATAAATAGGAGAACAAGATGGAACAAAAACTAACTGAGAAATTATATAAATTGCCAGGTGGAGAAGAATTCGAGAGCGCAGTTCTTGGATTATCTGTTGAGCAATTAAAAAATCGTATTGCACAAATGCAGAAAGATTTAGACGAATCTGAAGAGCATAAAAAAGCAAATAACGCATTAGCTGACTTGAAATCTCAAGTTTCAACTATTGAAGGTCCTTATGATGACGTTAAAAAAGCCGTAAAAATTAAGACTAAATTCTTAATTGAACTTATCAAGGAAAAAGGCGGACAGTAATGTCTGCTGAAAATAAAATAACTGAAGTTTTCCAAGATGCTACTAGAGATCAAATTGATAGTCATATGGAAAAAATGAATAAAGATGGTTTTGAACTAATGTACGTACAGGACATTCCTGAAAAAGATACTGCGGTAGCGGTGTACCGTTTATTTTGGCGAAGGGCTTGGCAGCAGTGATATTGAACAGTAAGATTTGTTCTAGATGTAAAAAATCAAAACATATTGAAGAATTTAGCCTATCTACACGAAATAAAGATGGTAGGCTTTATACATGCAAATCTTGCTATAAAAAAGCTCGCAATAAAGAAAAAGAAAAACAATGCTATCAGGAAAATAAGGATAGAATCAAAAAATATCAAGAACAAAGAAAAGAAATAACGGCTCAAAAGACAAAACAAAGAAGGATAGAAGATCCAGATCGGTTTACCGATATAAGACTTAGAAGCTGGTACGGAATAAGTAAGGCTCAATACGATTTAATGCATAGCTCCCAGTCTGGTAAATGTGCTATATGCGATAACGTTAGAAAGTTGGTTGTTGACCATAATCATGTTACTGGAAATGTGAGAGGTCTTCTCTGCAGCAAATGTAATTCTGGGATAGGACTATTAGAAGATAATATTTCAAGCTTAAGAAAGGCCATAGGATACCTAGAAAATGGAAAGTAAAAGAATTTTAAGTATAGATATGAGTTCCAAGACTGGCTGGGCTTTAATTGTGTCTTCTGAAGATGGATATTTCCTGGAAGAATACGGTATGATCCCTAAAACTTCAGAACCAAACGGAAGATATCCATCTAACTATGTGGATTGGGCTTATCAGATATTTGGGAATATTCATGAATTAATACTTAGACTTAAGCCTAATATTTTGGCAATTGAAGAGACTGTAGCTGGTTCAAAACAAGTATATAGTCAAAAAATCTTGGAATTTTCTCACTTTCTTCTTGCAAAATTTATAAAAGAGTCTAATATTGAGGCAGTGTACTTACTAACAGGATCTTGGAGAGCAGAAACGGGATGCGTTATGTCTCTAGAAGAGAAAAAGAAAAATAAAGCAGTTCGTGAGTATAAGAAACAGAAAGAAAAAGAAACTGGAACAAAGCCGATGGCGGCTTATGATATAAACGGTAAGAGGATAGGTTTAGTTGGCAAGAAGCACGTAAACGTAAGGCGTGCAAATGAAGTCTACGGTAAGTTCCTAAAAAGGCCCTTACAGAAGAAAGACGAAGACGAAGCTGACGCATTAATGCTTGCATACTGTTTACACTTACGAAGGGTAGGAAACAAATGAGTAATAATTTTTTCAACCAGGAAGACGATGACGGATCAGATTTCCGTGATATTCCTGAAGAAGTAAGTGGCGGACAGGCAGAAGTACCCAATGTGCGTACTACCCGACCAGCCGCTCCTCCGCAGTTTAAGCCTGCTCCTATTGAGCAGCAAATAACTCAGGAATATGAAGAGATGACTGAAGCTCTTGAATCTGACGATGAAGATTTTAGCTCAGTTTTAAGCGACGCTCGTTCTCGAATGGAACAAGGTCGTCTTTATGAAATGCTCATGGACCACGACATATTCGCTGGCGCAGATGCAGATGAAAAAGCTATTAAATTTGTAACTAGACAAATTAGAAATTTTGCTAAAGAACAAATGGAAATTATGTTAGGTATGCGTCAAGAGCCCTCAAAAGTAGCTGTATTGGCTGCTTCTGACTTCCCATTTAATGACCTGGAAGTTGCTGCTCTTAAAGATCTAGCCTATATGGCTACTAAAGGTGAGTCAGCACGAGATGAAGCTCAGACGTTTACACCTCAAGCTACCCCTGTTGCTCCAAGACGTACTGGATTAAACCCAATTTCGGTAAAGTCTCAGTCTAAGCCTGCTATACCACAGCGTAGTGCGCCTAAATCTGCACAGAAACCTTTGGCTCCAAAAGCCGCTGCACCTGTTAAGCGTGAAGCTCCACGTAAGCAGAATGAAGCTGAGATTCTGGAACTTTGCATGGAACTCGGCATTAGTAGAGAAGAATACGATAGACAATATGAAAGTTTTAGCTCTGCACTTACTAAGCCTATGAGCCAAATGAGTGAATCGGAAGTTTTAGAGCGTAATCGTCAGATTGCACTTCGAACCAATAGACAGGTGAAAAATTCATCAGCAATTCCAATGCCAACAGCTGAACAAGAGGAAATGCTTCACACGCAGCGTGCAAACACTGCAGCGGCAAATCCGCAAATGCAAAGTTTAATGAACCTTTTAACTAAAAACAAACAGTAATTTAATAACTAAGGAGAAAAAATGAACAATCAACAAGCTGACAAACGTACTGCTTCCCAAAGAATTGACGATATGGAAAGAGGCCTAATGGCGCTATATCAAACAGCCGATAATATGGCTCGCGATATGATGACTATCAAAGAAGCTATCAAACTTCTTGGCAACAAACTTGATTCAGTCGTAAAAGCGTCTAATCGCGGTGAAGCTCTTACAGATGAGACTATCGCTAAAATTATGGTTGAAAATAATGTTGAAGAATTAAAAGAAAAAGTAACTAACCTTGTAAATCAAGGCGTACTAGTAGCAGCTGAAGAAGTTGGACCTAACTCTTTTATCGTTGGACGTGAACTTGCTGAAGACGGCACTGTTCAAAATCCACGTATGCAATTCGTAGTTTCTGCTCTTCAACCTGAAGTAAAAGATAAATTTCCAGGTGCTAAAGCTGGACAAATCCTTGAACTTCAAGAAGGAAAATGGAAATTTGAAATACAAGAGATTTACAGCATTGTAACTCCAGAGCAAGCTCCACAAGTTGAAGCTGTAAAAGCTAGCGAATCAACTCAAGCTGAGTCCTAATAGGATTCGACATGAAAAAATCAAAAAAGCCCACTAAGGCGGAACTAGAGTCCGCCCAGTTGAAACGGGCAATACTAGAGAAATACGTTTCTCTAGTTGATAACAAGGTCTTCTTTCCAGGTCGTCACGATCTAAAGATGGCTGGCGTTACCCGCGATATGATGAGACATCATTTCACAAATTTGTCTAATCTTCGTGAAATTGCCAAAAAGGAATTTCCTGATAGTTTTGCTGGAAATCTGAATATTGACGATTACTTATCGGAAGTAAACCTTGAGGCTCTGAATAAGAGAATTAAGCAATATAAACGATTTGTGATTACGACCGCAGTTTCTGGACAGCAAGCCCATACTGGTTTTATAAAATCTATAAATCAATATTGCAAGCATAATAATGCGAAACTTTTGATTTTACCTTCGCATGATCCAGCCCACAATAAAGATAACGAAATTGACTGGTATTTCGATACGGCAATTTTAGAAGCGGATTTAGTATTTGAAGAAACTGTTCTTAATTCAAACTTCTTCATTTCCGGTATTCGCGTAACAGCAAAACAGTTCAATCCTATTACTGGACTAAATGAGATCTCGCAAACTAAAGGAAGTTTCATTTCAGCATCACCTAAGCAATTTTTAGAGTTTGACTCAGTATCTGCTAAAAAGTTTCCTCACGCTAGGATGACTTCAGGCGCATGTACTTTACCTAACTATTCTTCAACGCTTGGTAATAGCCAAAGAACATCCTACATTGCAACTTTCCAACACGTTATTGGCGCTGTAATTGTAGAGATCGTTGATGACAACATTTACCACTTTAGACAAGTACAAGCTGATGCAGATGGAGCTTTTTGCGATCTAGGCATCGAATATGGTCCTAA
>CAZRNW010000124.1:0-8833 GCA_964601535.1 uncultured Flavobacteriaceae bacterium | reverse complement strand
TTCCAGTTAGCTTTAAATTTATTCATTTCAAAAGCAAGATAGGAAATAATGTTTCACTTAAGGTACCTCCCCCCCCCCGACACGTCGGGTGTGCGCCCTCAGCAAGAGGGAGAAAAAACAGTACCTATAAGTACAAAATTTTTCCCCTCTTCAAGAGGGGCTGGTCCGCCAATGGCGGACGGGGGAGTTACTAATACTTCACTTCTCTTCAATTTTAAAAATTGTGTGTGAATCAATATTATGGTCATCAACAGTTGTCGCTTCGCCATAACCAATTAATTTAAAAGGCATATACTTAATGTATTCTTCTGTGGTGGTGAAAAATTCACGTCCGTATTTTTGTGTGCCTTTGTAGGTGACAAAATTATTGATAAGGTATTTCCCTCTGAAATGTTTCAGCAATTCTGCATTCACAAAATCCAGATCTTGTAATATCATCCAGGTGATATCAGCGAGCAAAATACAATCTACATTTTCTTTATTCCCGAGTTTTCCTAAGTCGCGGATATTACCAACTTCAAAATCCAGCAGTGGAAATTTTTGTTTCGCTTTTTTAATGGCAGTTGCCGAAATATCAATCGATTTGCAAACGATACCTGTCTCTTTATAAATCCAGTCTGCATAATAACCCAGACCGCAACCGTATTCTACAATGCTTTTTATGCCGAAGCGTTTAATATTCATGATGCCCATTTTGCGGCTGTAACGGTTGGGTTGTTGTGATTGCATCCATGGGTCATCGTAAGCTTTGTACATTTCATCAAACGCGCCAATAAATTTTCCGTCTTTAATCACATAATCGTGATATGATTTTTTATTTTCCATTTTTTTAATTTTTAGATTTAAAAACGATACCCTATGGTCCAGCTTAAATTCGCATAGGCCTTAACATTTGAAGCGGTTGGATGATACCATTGGTAATTCGACCAAATGATTTCGTTACCATAAGGGTCTTCTTCGTTATAGGTATCTTTTTTGCATCCCAAATTCGTGGTGACTGTCATGTTCAGTTTCTCCGACATACGGAACATAAAACCAATAGTACCTCCGTAAAACTGACGGGTTAAAATGAAATTGTTCTTAAATTCACCCATTACAGCAGTGGTTGAATTTGTTGCCGGAGTGATTATATAACTTGCTTTAGTTGACATATCGTACTGCGCAACACTGAATGACGGACCGATAAGAAAATTTACTTTTTGTCCGAACGAAGGGGTGAATAATAATCCTGCGCCGGCCTGGAACTGCATACTCTTATAAGTGGTTGTACTTCCATAATTAAGATAAGAGCCGTTGTAAGTTCCGTTTGTGAGGTCAGGTTTACCGATACCAACAGCTACAGGAATAGTTAAGATTGCTTTTTCTTTCAAAAGATCACGCATATAAGTTAAACTGATATTGGAATTCAGCAAAGCAAGGTGATTGAAACCAATATAGTTTTTCCCTTTGTACAGGTGCGAGAAATCTTTTTTGTGATACGGAATGCGGTAATATTGATTATTACAAGTTGTGCTTGAACCGTCGAGATTATATTTATTTAAATCGTTAGCGGTTTTTTCATTGGCGAAGCGGTCACTCGTTCCGTTTTTGTAATTGATGTAAGCGATGTTTGATTTTGCTATAATATAAGTCGGACCCTCCGGATTTTTTGCGAGTTTGTATTTTACGTTGTCGGATTGAACTTCGACGATAAGGGTTTGCACATGGCTACTGTCTTTTGTAACAAGTAAATCCTGTGATTTTGCAGCTTTTATAAAAGCGATACAGGTGATGATGATAATTAATTTTTTCATGGTTTGATTTTTTTATGGTTAATACTATTATTGATTTGGTTGTGAGGTCACGTAAAAATTGTACGCTTCCGGTAAATCATGGAAAAGAATTTCTTTTCTTTTTTGATGTGGGATTCCTGTGGAGATTGCAAGAAAAGGTGTAGCGATAAGGGCAGCGGCTCCAATTCCAACTCCAATATAAGTTCTGTCGGTTGCATATCTTGACGACAACATCGAAGCAGAATATACTAAGGTGAGGTAACCACCAACTCCACAAAGAATAGTTGCAGTCACTAATTTCTTTTTGTTAGAAGTCAGCTGATCGTAACGGCGGATTTGAAGTCGAACATTCGGATCATTAATCCCACGGCACAGTTCTAAAAAGTGACGGCCATTAATTGGCATTTTATTACTTGCATACAAACGGCGTTTGCTAAAATTGTAGTACACCGGTTTTAATTTATCGCAATCATTTTTTGTGATGTTGCTTTCAGTTACGAAATCATCTAACTGATAACGGTTAAGCTGCGCACTTAAGTTGAACTTAATGGCGAGGCTGAAGATGATGAGATAAAAAGTTGTTTTCATGTGGCTTGTTTTAAATGTTGATACAAACCTAGCCTATGAATGTCCTTTTTATATCATATTTTGATATAGCAATACGATAACTATCTCAATTATCGATATATTTAGATATTTTTGATAATTATTCCATTATAATATCCTATTTTGATATTATATTATAATTTATTAGCTTTAATCAATATTAGTAATATGAAAAATTTAAAGCTTTTGATCGAAAACCTGGAATCAGCATTACCTGAAAACATCACCTTAAATCAGGCTTTAATAAAGGAATTGAAAATTAATAAAGATGCCGCTAGCCGTCGCATCAATGGAAAAACACCTTTCACTTATGATGAAGTCTGCATTTTATCAAAAGCCTACAGCGTAAATTTATTACCCGCGCAATCGAGTCAATACTCGAATGTTGTTTTTGGTTACACGCCCTTCAAAAGCAAAAGCATTGAGGACAACAAACATTTTTTTCAAACCATTTCTAATCTCCTCTACAAATTAAATACGCACGAACACAAACAATTGTATCACATAGCGCCCGAAGTTCCGGTGTACCATTATTACAATTATCCGCGTCTCTTAAATTTTAAATTATTTTATTGGGGGAAATATTTATTGAACGATGCATATTACATCAAACGCATTTTAAGTGAAGCGCAAATAAATGCCCAAGTAATAGAACACGCCGCAAAAGCTTACGAACAATATTGTTTAGTGCCCAGCGTAGAAATTTGGACACCACAAACCATACAAACTGTTTTAACACAAATACAATTTTGTATTGAAACGGGCGATTTCTCCAATAAATCGGAAGTGCTTTTGGTTTTAGAGGAAGTAAACAACATGGTGCAACGCATTAAACAAATGGCTGAAGAAAACAACAAGGCTTTCGATTTCGATAAAAAAATTAATGTGCCGTTCCAATTTTACAAAATGCCTGTGAATATTAACACGACCAGCATTCTCGCTGAAATGGATCATCAGCGCGTGGTACTGCAACCTTTCAATTCCATTAATTTCATGAACACTTCACAGCCCGATTTTTGTGAAGAGAATTTGTTATGGATACAAAACATACAATCCAAATCTTCCCTCTTAAGCGGTGCCGGTATTATCGAACGTCAGAAATATTTCAGCTCGGTGAACAAACAAATCAACGATTTTAAAGAGCAGGTACTTAAATCTGAACTTTAACATTTCACCTTTTTTGGCTCTCGCACTTTAACCAAAATATGTTAAAGCCATTTACAATGTGTAACGCCTGCCATAAGTTTACGTTACAATCAGTAAGCCCCCAAACCTTTGCTTTTAAAATTAGTCTATAAAATTCCGTTTGCGGTTATGACAGGTTTTGCCTTTCTACTATTTGGCATCACCTTTATGTATTGGAATTTTAAACCGGATGTCAATTTCCTTCTCACCAAACAAGACCTCGTAGACCACCCCATTTGGCGCCCTGCTTTTTATGTCCATATTTTTGGCGGGATGCTGGCTATTGTTTTAGGCCCCCTAAATTTCATTAAATACATCCGCCGCAAAAATCTAAACTTACATCGCGTTTTAGGTAAGATTTATATTGGTTCCATACTTTTTATTGCCGCACCTACAGGATTATACATGGCTTTTTATGCAAATGGCGGTATTTTCTCATCTATAGGTTTTATACTCATGAGTATTCTCTGGTTCTATACAACTTTCATGGCGGTAAACACCATCCGCGAAAAACAAGTGAGCGAACATGTGAAATGGATGGTGCGTAGTTACGCGATGACTTTCGCAGCCGTTACTTTGCGTTTATGGGTTCCGTTCTTATCATTAGTCGTAGAAATGGAGCATTTGAAAGTCATCATCATTACCGCCTGGATCAGCTGGTTCTTTAATTTAATTGTAGCTGAATTTATTTTAAAATTAAAACTGACATCCCTTCAACCTTGATGAAGCAGAGCGAAGCACGCTTCATCATAATTAAAAACCAAAAAAATAAAGACATGAAAACAACACTAACAAAAATTGCACTCTTGGGAATAGCGGGAGCTATTGCCTTCGCGCTTTGTTCGTTTAAAAACAATGCGAGCACCACAACAGTGAATACAAAAACTGTTTTGGGAGACGACTGGACTGAATGGAATGAGGTCAGAACCTTTGTAAAAGAAAATATTCAGAATCAAATTTCAGCCGTTGATAAAGAAAATGCCAAGCGCGCAAAAATGGAATATTACAGTCGCTGTCCGAGCGGTTACAATTCCACCATCGCCGGTAAACGTGAAACAGTAAAAAAAGATGCAGATGTTTTCGGCACCATTGTTTTATACAAAGGCTGCGCATCAAAACATATTTGCGATTACAAAGTATGCGTTGCAAAAAATATCGCACTTGTAAAAAGTAAAGGCGAAGAAGAATATGTGACTGTGAAAGAATGGCTGGAGAAGAAAGAAACTTCTAATACTTCAACAGTTAAGAATACCAGTACAGTGAAAGGATAATTAAATGGGTCATTTCGAGAACTTCAGTTGCCGAAAGACGGTGACTGAGGCTCTCGAAGCCCCGCTTACTTTACGGCAATAACCGAAATCTCCACATTCACGCCAAGTGGCAACCCCTTTACCGCAACCGTTTCTCTCGCGGGAAAATTACCGGTGAAAAAAGAACCATAAACTTCATTCACATCTGCAAAATGTTTCATGTCGGTTAAGAAAATAGTTGTCTTCACAACGTTGGTAAAATCCATCCCGCCTTCGGTTAACACCGCACTAACATTCTGCATTACTTTTTTTGTTTCGCTTTTAATATCGCTTAAAGAGAGCTCGCCGGTTTTTGCATCTTTAGCGACCTGTCCGGATACAAATAACATATTCCCTGATGCAGGAACTAAATTACCATGACTATAAGGACCAATTGGAAGCGGTGCGTTTGATGATGTAATTGCTTTTTTCATTTTACAAGTTTTTTAACGGTGATAAATTCTGTTGTGTTAATTATTTCCTTTAATGCATCATACAATCTGTCTAAATCATTTTGTGTATTAAAAGCATTGATGGAATACCGCAAATAGGTTTTGTCACCATGACGCATAACCGGAATTTCAATTTTATACTTTACAAATAAATGCCGTTGCAGTTTTTCAGGCTCAGGCGTTACAATTGGAATGCTGAACATTTGTCCTAACCATTCTTCCGTTACAGGACATAAAGGAGTTGAGCCAAGCAATTCACAAAACCTCAGCGCGTTATTCCTGACCATTTCTTTGCATTCTTTTGAAACTGCGTGCCAATTATTTTGCTGCATAAATTCAATTGCTTTAGGAATAGTGAGGAACGCGGAAAAATCTCTTGTTCCCTGCATTTGATGGTAATCCTGAAATCTTGAATCCGAAGGAAACATCGCATCGTATCCCCAGCTTACCAATAAAGGATCAAACAAATTCTGAAATTCTTTTTTTACATACAGGAAAGAACTTCCTTTTGGCGTCATCATCCATTTATGACAAGCGCCTGTATAAATATCCGCTTTTATCTGTGTAAGATCAACGGGAATATGTCCAACCGAATGTGCGCCATCAACAAAAGTCAACAAACCTTTTTGTTTCGCAATTTCACATATTTCTTTTACAGGAAATTTTAAAGCGGTGGTGCTTGTAATTTCTGAAATGAAAATTAATTTTGTTTTTGGTGAAAGTCCGGCAAAAAAATCTTCAATAAATTTTTCTTTGGTCGTAACGGGAAGCGTAATGTTTTGTCTTACATATTTTGCTCCCGCTTTCTTGCAATAATAATCCCAGGCTTTATCAGCAGCACCGTACTCTAAATTCGTAGATAAAATTTCATCGCCGGGATTTAATTTTAAACTCTTGGCAATAATGTTTGTACCGTACGAAGGATTAGTTACATAAACCAAATCATTTGCATCAGCACAATTAATATATTTTGCTAAAGCCTCCCGCGATTGTTTTAAATAAGCGGGCCCGTTGACCTGAATAAATTGCGCGGGTTCTTGCTCCAATTCCAATTGCCATTTCTGATAATCCTCAAAAATTGGTTTAGGACAAGCGCCGAAAGAGCCAAAATTTAAAAAGGCGATGTCGGGTTGTATTAGAAATTGTTTTTTTAGTTCGGGATTCATATTAAACTTTGCTTAATGTTTTTAATGCATTCACCAATTCGTCGAGCTCTTTTGTTGTTGTGTAAACATTTGGTGTAATTCTGCAGCCCTGAACGCCTTTGCCATCAATAGCTACAGTGTAAATTTTATGCTCTTTTAATAACCGCTCTGCCATTACGGAAGGCTTCATTCCTTTTATTCCCACATTGGCAATTCCGCAGGAACGGTTTGTGTCTTCAGGTGTATTTAAAATTACATTGGGAATTGCCCGTGCCTGTTTCACCCAATAGTTTTGTAAATAACGCAAACGATCTTCTTTCCGTTTCGCGCCTATTTTATTGTAGAAAGTAATAGCGTTAGCAATCGCAAGATCGGTATGAACAGGAATTGTTCCTGTGTGATTGAGTCTTGCAATATCATCTTCTTTTTTTTCTGACTCTGCTAATAAAGGCCATACATTAAATATGTTTTCTTTCTTCACATACAATAATCCGGCGCCTAATGGAACACTCAACCACTTATGTAAACTTGCTCCGTAATAATCACAATTTAAATCCGGAATTTTAAAATCAATGTGGGCAAAGGCATGCGCACCATCTACCATCACCTGTACGCCTTTTCCATGCGCCATGTCGCAGATTTTTTTGACGGGCAGAATTTGCCCCGTAATATTTATCATATGACAAATCATTAACAATTTTGTCTTAGGCGTAATTGCTTTTTCGTAAAGAGCAACAATTTCTTCATCTGTTTTAGGATTCAGCGGAACGGAAATCGTTTTATTTACCATACCGTAACGTTTTGAGACCTGAGTGAACATATCGAGCATAGCACCGTAATCATGTTCCGCCATCACGGCTTCATCACCTGTTTTCCAATTCAATCCGCCTATAATCATATCCAGCGATTCGGTTGTGTTACGGGTAATAATTAATTCTTCAGCGGTACAGCCTGCAACTTCAGCTAATTTTTGATTAATTTTCTTTTTGTTATCATATTGAACAGTACGCATGTAATACGCTCCTTGCAAATTAACCTCGCGCACATGTCGGATATAGGCTTCTAAAATTTCTTCGGGTTGAATGCAATAATAACCGTTTTCCAGATTTATATAATCCGGTTTTAATTTATAAGCTTTTCTGATTTCCATCCAGAAATCTTCATCTGAGGCTAATTCAAAAGATGTTTTGTGTTCAACCGATTGAATTAATTTTTCTATCGAAGGAAAAGTGAGCAAACTTCCCAATCCTAAAAGAGAAGAGCTTTTTAAAAATTCGCGTTTATCCATAGCTGTAATTGAATAATAAATATAGCTTTTTATTTCACACCATCTATCCTTACCACTTTAATAAAACGGCTTTGATAATAAGGTGATGTTGCATAATTGGTAATGATAATCCCGTTGGCTTTTTTGCCGGAAGAAGAGTGAATAAATTTCAATTCCTCACCCGCATTTGAAATAACTATACCCACATGACCAGGCCTCCTGTTCTTGGGCTTGGTCCCCGTAAAAACAATAATGTCCCCTTTCCGTGCTGAATCTTTTTTTATAACACATCCCTGTTTTTCGTAATCCAAACTCGCGCGCGGTACCTTAATGTCAAAATGTGAAAAGACAAAATACACAAAGCCCGAACAATCAAATCCGGTTTTGGGCGTGCAACTTCCGTAACAATATTTTTTACCAAGATACTGTTTGCCGAAAGCGATTAAACTATCTGCAGAAATTTCTTTCTCTTGCGCATTGCACAAAAACGGAAACAGAATTATTATAAGAAAGTGCCTCACTTTATAAAGTTACAGATAAATAATTGCGTCAATTGTTAAAAGAAAAGATACCTTTACATTCTTGAAAATTGATAAATACATAGCCTTAAACGGATATTGCTCAAGGCGTAAAGCTTATGATCTGATTTCTGATAAAAAAGTTTCAGTGAATGGAAAAGCAGCCACGCACACAACAAAATATAATGAGGGTGATGAAGTGGTGATTGAAGGGAAGAAATTAATTGCCAAAAAATTTGTGCCGGTTTATATTGTGTACAACAAACCAAAAGGCGTGATTTGCACTACCGAAAAAATTCCCGGAAATATTATTGATGCGGTTAAACATCCTGAAACTATTTATCCTGTTGGGAGATTAGATAAAGATTCGGAAGGATTAATACTACTAACTAATCATGGGGAAATAATTGACAAAATTGCAAATGCAAAATCCAACCACGAAAAAGAATATATCGTCACATTAAATTTACCGGTACGGAAAAAATTCTTAGATGAAATTTCAGCTGGCATTGACTTGAATGGCGAAAAAACAAAGCCTTGTCAGGTAAGTTTAGTCCCCGGCACCAAACGTCTTTTCAGGATTATTTTAACCCAAGGAC
>CAZRNW010000123.1:0-8864 GCA_964601535.1 uncultured Flavobacteriaceae bacterium | reverse complement strand
ACCAGATTATTTAATACACGCTTTAATATATCCAGATTACTGCAAGGGAGGTAATATTTATTCTCCGGCTCAACATTTAATTGTTTTAAGAAGGAGTCGATGTCTTTTTGCTGGAAGATGAGACCTTTGCTGAAAGGATTCACATAAAACAAAATATTATCTGAAAGTGTTTTGTGATTCGTGTCGTAAAGGTTGGCGAAATCATTCACATAAGCGAGAACAAAATGCTGAGGTAAATTCACACCAAACACAGGAATATTAAGTTCTTTACAAACCAAAGCATAAACCACACTTAGCATTACAGGGTTTCCTTTTTTTGTCTCCAGAACAACATTCAGGAATGAATTTTGAGGCGCATGATAATTGGTAATATTGCCGCTGAACTGGTGGACTTCGAATAAAATGTGATTAATGATTTTTACTTTTTCAAGAGCCGTTAAATCATCATGAATCTCCAGCCAAACATCCTGCTTTAACTGCTGAATTTGTTTTTTGATTTTAATTTCATCCAGGTCCGGATACTGATAGCGGGCAATCATACAAACCCCTTTAAACAAATCTTCCTGCTCATGTTCAGCCCAATGTTTAAGGGCTTTGTTGAGGGCTTGGAAATTGATGTTACGGATAATGGTTTCGATGCGTTTTTGCATCATCACATCAAAACTGTTTTCAAATGCTGTTTCCAAATGAGGAATGGCTTGCGGACCGAGCATAATAAAGCGTTCTTTTACCTGGCAGTAGATAGTTTCGTCCGGGTCATCGAGAAGGGTAATTAAGGCAATTACCTCCTTTAGGTTCATTTGATTTTTACCGGCCTTCATAGAGTATAACAAAAGTAGCCCAAGCACTCGGGCCATTTTTTAGGCGGGGCAGTATTTTTTAACAATCAGCCTGTTAATCGTTCTAAACTATTTTCTATTAATAACTCCACACTTTTCTTGTAGTCTTTGGTAAATTCCTTCCTTACCCGGTTTGCGATAATCACACAAGCGGTAAGGCAATTATGACCCAAAAGTTTTCCAAGTCCGTATAGCGCTGAGGTTTCCATTTCAAAATTGGTAATCTTATGTCCTTCATGATGGAAGCTTGTTAACAAATCGTTGAGGTTTTTGGCGGAGGCTTTCAGTCTGATTTCCCTGCCTTGCGGACCATAAAATCCCGGTGCGGTGGCCGTTATGCCGACGTGATTGCCTGTTTTAAATTTTTCGAGTAAACTTTCTGAGCCTTTAACGCAATAGGGATAGGGTAAATTGCTTTGCCAATTGGTATGCTTGATAAAGGCTTCGCTTATTTCGTTTTCGTTAATGTTTTTCCAGCCTTCGTAAAAATTCAAGAGACCATCTAAACCAATACCATGTGAGCTCACCACAATTCCGTTAACGGGAATTTCCTGTTGTAAGGCGCCGCTGGTTCCGAAGCGGATGATATTTAATTTTTTTAATTGTGGATTCAGTTCGCGGGTTTCCGGATTTATATTCACGGCCGCATCTAATTCGTTCATCACAATGTCAATATTGTCGGTACCAATACCTGTCGACAAAACCGTAATCCGCTTATCGTTATACCAACCGGTGTGTGTTACAAATTCGCGGTGCTCGGTTTTAAAATCAATTTTACTGAAGAATGAACTGATTTGTGAAACGCGTCCCTGATCACCAACCACAATAACTGTATCTGCTACGTCTTCGGCTTTCAGATTAATGTGATAAACGCGTTTGTCGTCGGTTAGAATAAGTTCAGTCTCAGCAAATCTCATGTTATTGGTTATTGGTGGCGTTATAAATAAATTCAAGAAAATATTTTCCCAAAATAAGGATTCCTATGATGAGGGAAATCACAGAAAAAACAAGAACAGCCCCGGCTGCCATGTCTTTAATATTGCCTGCTTTTTCGTTGTAATCGGGACTGATTAAATCAACAATTCCCTCAACGGCGGAGTTAATCATTTCCAAAGATATCACCAGGCCAATGCAAATTAAAAGAATACACCAGTGGTTAGCGTTCACTTTTAAAATTACTGCGGCAATCACAGTTAAAACAGCGCAGCACAAAATAACTTTCATATTGCGTTGTTTCAAAGCCAAAGCAATGCCTTTGAACGCATACGAAAATGATTTTAAAAACGAACCCATCTAGGTTTTTTCTTTGGAGTTAAAGTTAACTAAAGTAAGGTAAACTAGCCACATAAATACAGCAAAAATAACCGTAAACGCTATGGTGTCTTTATGAAGAAGCGAATTAAAACTTTTATTAGCTAAACGAAACGGATGATTTACTATGTCCCAGCTATTGAAACGCAGGTAACGGCCTAAATACAGACCAAATGCTATTAACCAAAAAAATAAAGGCAAAATAAATTTTATATAAGTATGATCAATTTGTTCCTTCGCGAGTTTAATCATATCGATTATTGATTTATAGAATAAAGTAAAACCAATTAACGCGAAAGAACAAACTAATACTAAATCGTACCAAAGTGGAATATCATTACGGGGTTTTAAATGAAACAAATCGGTTAGTATGTAAGGGGAGTTCGGTAAAAACAAAACCCACAATAAAGCGATGGGCAAATAATGGATTGTGATTTGTTTTTGTTTAATCAGAAAAGAGCTTATCCAATAAGGAACGAAGGCTAAAAATAAATTCCATGCCAGAAATATGTAAACCAGACTTTCTGTTTTATTCATGCGGTAAGCCAAAAGACTTGTTGCAAAAATGCTAAAGCCATAGATTATCGTTTTAAAATTAGTTTGCTTCATGATTTTAATTTTTATACAGTGATAGTTTTATTTTTTGCAAATCTTCATTCAGAAGTTCCTTTAAATTGAGTTGGGAAATGTCGATGCATTGTTGCCCGCGTTTGTATGATGTTTTTAAATAATTCCATTGTGTTGGCAGCAGACACCAGGCGCCGACTGAAGTGCCGAGGGAAGCGAGTGATTTTTTTCCATTACCGTGGAGAAAGAATTGCAAGGCAACCTCGTCTTTAAATGTTATTGAATAATCAAATAGTACGTGATGTACATCATGGTATTCAGCATGAGCTAAAGGTTCTACTTTATTTTCATGGAGGAATTGTCCGAGGGCTTTTCCTAAAGTACCATCTGAATAATTAAGAAGATCGGCGGTTTTCATGTTCCAGTTCTTATCCTTCGAACCGAAATCAAAAACCATTGGACCAATTAGTTTAGCAACAAAGCTTGAAGTTTTAAGATGAATGTCGTATACGGCCTTAACAATCTTTTGAAAATTGGAGGTTTTCATGGAGTTTGAGGGTTTAGTTTTTTAATACGGACATGAATGAAATAGAGGAAAGCAATACCAATTAATCCAAACGAGCAATCAATTAGCTGATGAAAAAAAGGAATGTTGCGTATTGGCCCGCAAATAAAAGCCAGAGGAAAAACTAGGAGGCAGGCCAGCATACCCATATTTAAATTGATTTTGTATTTAACGGGATCGATGAAAACAGGAATGAAGAACAAGGCGATGATAATGTGTGCGAAGGCCAGCCAGTCGGTACCATATAGTATGACATCCGGCGTTTGTTGAATGGATGAGCTCAATTGCATAATCCAGTTTTGAAAAAATGGGGGAAAGGCTGTTGCATGATTCACGAGGAATTCAATTTCTGAGCGGATGGGAAAAGCGGTAATACCACTTAATACCAATAGAATGATAAAGCCCGCCAATACCATTCTGATTTTTTTGATTTCTGTTTCCATAATTCAAGTATAAAAGTACTTTGTATTTCAAAGTGAATAAATAAAAAAAATCTAATTTTTGTTAATCATGTTCTTGGCAAGCCATTCGTAAACAAAAAAAGTACAAACAGCGAAAGGGAATAAGCTGTAAAGTGTATCGCTAACGGAATGCGAATTATGATCGATTACTTTTGCTACCCATAAAGTGTGTAAAAATAGAATAACGAAAATTACGCCTCCGATAATGCTGGTTGGCAAATAGAACCAGCCCCGTTTTTTAAAGTGATTTGTTTCCATGGTTTTTTGTTTTTTAGGTATATATATTTATCTGTTTTTTAATAATTTCTCAAGCGTATCCAAATGTTCGTTAAAGGCTTTAACCCCTACTTTAGTAGCAGAGTAGGTGGTCTGCGGTTTCTTTCCCACAAATTCTTTTTTCACATGTACAAAACCTTCTTTTTCCAATGCGCTGATGTGACTCGCAAGATTTCCGTCGGTTAAATCCAATAATTCTTTCATTGAATTAAAATCAAGACTATCGTTCACCATCAATGCGCTCATAATGCCAAGCCGCACACGGTTATCAAACGCTTTATTTAAATTATGTAGTTTAAAGTTCAAATTTTATTTCCTTTCGTATTTCCACCACATTAAGGCACCATATATAATATGTAACACGCCAAAACCTAAAGCCCAATATAATAAGCCGTTTCCTAAATCGAAGGCTGAAATAATACCGAGAACTATTTCTGCTATACCAAGATATTTGACATCGTCGTAAGTCATACGGCTCGCAGCAAATATAGCCACACCATAAAAACAAAGCATCGTTGGCGCAATAAAAGCAAGATGTCCGTGAAATAATAAAGCCAAACTTAAAAGTCCGCCGGCAGCAAGAGGCACAGCCATTTGCCACATTAATTGCCAGGCTGTATGATCGAATAATTTTGAGTTGTTCTTTTTTGCTTTACGGGATGAAAAAATATAAGCTGTTATAAGAGATAATCCTAATACCATAGCGGCATCTAGAATAAAGAAACGGAACGTATGCAATATCATTCCTATGGTCCATTCAAAAGCTTCTCTTTGTAGGTATAATTTATTTGTGATATACCAATTAGCCGCATAATATCCGCCCAAAGCATAAATACCGGCAAAAATTCCTGATAAACCGCTAAGCGATAAAAAGCGGGAACTTTTACGCATCATGCTGCGTATATCATTCAGCGCTTCAATGTGTTTGATGTCTTCCTGTTGCATGGTGATAGGTTTTATTTAAAAGTACTTTGAAATACAAAGTTAAAGCATTTTTCTAATACTCCAAATTTATTTTTTCAACCTGTTTTTCACCAAATAAGGTGGGGGTAAATTCGGTAATAATTGTATATTTAAGTACTCTAAAAATTGGTATTTTAAGAAGGTAAATGAGGTGGGTATTAACCATAATTTTTGTTTCAGTATCTGGGCTTTTAATAAGCCAGACCGACGACATCAAAAAACTCGAACTGGAAGCAGATATTAAACTAAAAGCCGGGAATTACGAAGAAGCCCTCGAAGATTACACCTATCTTTTATCATTAGACCCTAAAAGTGAAACCTATAATTATAACATTGGGGTTTGCTATTTAAATTCTAATATTAATAAAGCCAAAGCCGTTTCTTTTCTTGAGACCGTAGTTGCCAAAGAAAAGCATAACCCGAACGCTCATTTTTTATTGGGGCGGGCTTATCAATACGCGAATCGTTTTGATGAGGCCATTGCCAGTTTCAATAAATTTAAAGAACTCGCAAAGGGTAAATACGAGAACCTTGCGAACGTTGAACAGGAAATACAATACTGCATTAACGCAAAAGAACTTACTAAATTCCCTGTGGATGTGATTTTCCAGTCCCTCGGCAAAACCATTAATTCTCCTTTTGCCGATTATTATCCTTTTGTTACCGAAACAGAAAATTATATGGTCTTTAATTCGAAGCGCCCCGTAAAAAAAGATGCGCAGAAAATGGAGAACGGTCAGTACAAAAATTCTATTTTTATATCGAAAGTAATTAACGGTACTTATGCCGAAGCAGAAGTTATTGGTGAACCAATTTGTTCAGGCAACAGCGGTGAAGAAGTAATCGGAATGAATGCTAAAGGCGATATTTTATTAATTTATAAATCGGATTACAAAGGGGCTGGAAAAATTTACATGACAAAAATGTATGCTAACGGAAATTTCTCAAAACCTGAATTATTACCGCAACCTATTAATAGCTCAGGCGATGAAATTGCAGCTTGCGTAAGTAACGATGGAAATACAGTCTATTTCGCGAGTGACCGAAGCGGTGGTTTCGGAGGAACAGATATCTATTCCTGTACTAAATTGCCAACCGGCAAATGGGGAGAGCCCAGGAATTGCGGTGTAGGCGTGAATACACAAATGAATGAAGACTTTCCGAATTTATCGCCCGACGGAAAAACACTTTTCTTCAGTTCAAAAGGTCATGCCAGCATGGGCGGCTACGATATTTTTAAAGCAAATTATGATGAGAGTCAAAAAAGATTTATTAATCCCCGTAATTTGGGTTATCCGGTAAATACTTCTTATGATGATTTGAATTTCAGAATTTCAAAATCCGGAAAGTATGGTTATGTAGCCTCAATAAGGGGAAGCGGGAATGGTGATTACGATATTTACCGCGTATTGTTTAATGAAGCTGATTTGGATTACACTGTTCTTATCGGACAATTGGTGGCGCGTGATAATAGTCAGATTGAATACCGTGATGTAGTAATTGGCGTAAATGATATCATCACAAAAGAATTAATAGGAAATTATTATCCGAATCCTGCAAACGGAAGAAGTATTATCATCTTACCTCCCGGGAAATATATTTTAAATGTAGAAGCGCCCGGATTTAAAGACACTTCAATGCCAATTGAAATTTTGGATAAGTCATCTTACCAATCTGAAAAACATTTATTCATCGAACTAAGCAAAAAATAACATGGTACACAATTTATCACAACACAACTCTATCTTCACACAATTCTTAAATGAAATACGTGACGAGAACATTCAGAAAGACAGCATGCGTTTCCGCCGCAATATGGAACGTATTGGTGAAGTAATGGCATATGAATTAAGTAAAACACTGAAATACGAGCCAACTGAAACTATTACTCCATTAGGAACAGCCGAAACTGTAGCGCTTTCGGAGCAACCGGTTGTGGCCACCATTCTCCGTGCCGGATTGCCTTTGCATTTTGGGATATTAAATTATTTCGACAGAGCGCAAAACGGATTTATCAGTGCTTACCGTAAACACCATAAGGATAATACGTTTGAAATTGCTTTGGAATACGTGGCTTGTCCGGATTTGAATGATAAAACTTTAATTCTTTGCGATCCCATGTTGGCAACTGGTTCTTCAATGGTTTTAACCTATAAATCTTTAATGTCAAAAGGCCGGCCTAAGCATACGCATTTAGTAACTGCAATTGCCAGTCAGCAAGGAATTGATCATGTAAAAACACACATGCCTGATTCTAATTTTACATTGTGGTGCGGAGCGGTGGATGAAGAATTAACAGCGCAGGCTTATATTGTACCGGGCTTGGGCGATGCCGGTGATTTAGCATTTGGAAGTAAATTGTAAAATAATGTTCTCGAAGCAAAATTTGGCTTTTACAAAGGAATTACTGAATCCTTTAGTGTTCGATTATTTGTCGGGGAAAAAGGAACTGCAATCGTTTTACAATTACTTTCCTGATAAAAATGGCTATAAAAACGCTTTATCTGCCATTAAAAAAATAAAATACAACCGTTCTTTACTCGTTGAAGTTCTAAAAGAGCAGGGCGGCTTAGTTAAAAATACTTCTCAGGCTTCCATAAGAAACATTGAACTAATTTCTTCTGAAAACACCTTCACCATTACAACCGGACATCAATTGTGTTTGTTTACGGGGCCGCTTTATTTCATTTATAAAATAATTTCAGCCATTAATTTATGTGAGAAACTTAAAAGTGAATTTCCTGAAAATAATTTCGTTCCGGTGTACTGGATGGCGAGTGAAGATCACGATTTTGCAGAGGTAAATCATCTCCATGTTTATGGAAAGAAATTAGAGTGGACTTCAGAGCAAAAAGGTGCGGTTGGGAATTTTAAAACAGAAGGTCTGCCGGATGTAAAGACTCAATTAAAGGAAATTTTAGGCAATGGAGAGAACTCTGATTACTTGATTAATCTTTTCGATATGGCCTATAGTCATTCTGATTTGGTTTCCGCAACCCGTTATTTGGTAAATGAATTGTTTGGTGAATACGGATTAGTTGTTTTGGACTGCAATTCAAAAAAATTGAAAGCAAGTTTTGCTTCTTATTTCTCTAAAGATATTTTTGAGAACACACCTTCGAAATCAGTTAATGCTTCCATAGGAAAATTAAAAGCTCTGAAATATGATGCGCAAGTAAACCCCCGCGAAATAAACTGTTTCTATATGGGACATGGTGTCAGAGTTCGGATTGAAAAGGAAAAAGATGGATTCAAAGTAGCGGGAATGGATAAAGTTTTTACAAAACAAGAATTAGAAATGCTGATTAATTCTTTTCCTGAAAAAATTAGTCCGAATGTTGTATTAAGACCTTGTTACCAGCAATTTATTTTACCTAATTTGGCTTACGTTGGCGGTCCGGGTGAATTAGCCTATTGGCTGGAATACAAAGCGATGTTCGACGAATTGAAGGTATTTTACCCGGTGTTAGCGCCGCGGAAATCTGTACTTATAATTGATGGCACCACATTAAATAAAATTAAAAAACTAGGATTTGAAATGGAAAATGTATTAAACAACGAACAGGAATTAGTAAAACTATTCCTCGAGAAAAGCAACGATGGTTTTAGTCTGGATGGCTATAAGAAGTCGATGGAAAATTTATTTAAACAGATTTCAGAAGAAATGGGTAAGGTTGATAAGACCCTGACTGCTTCTGCAGATGCTGAAAAGCAAAAAAACCTGAATTCACTTTCAGCTTTAGAGCAAAAAACAATGCGTGCTTTGAAAGCTAAATTGGAAACTGAAGTCAACCAGATTAAATCTTTTAAAGCGAAATTATTTCCTGATGGTCTCCCGCATGAGCGAGTTGAAAATTTCAGTACCTATTATAACAAATGGGG
>CAZRNW010000122.1:0-8894 GCA_964601535.1 uncultured Flavobacteriaceae bacterium | reverse complement strand
GTCCTACCCCGGCAGGAGAAGGAAAAACAACAACTTCAATCGGACTTACTGAAGGAATGAATAAAATCGGTAAAAAAACGGTGGTAGTTTTACGTGAGCCATCATTAGGACCTGTATTCGGAATAAAAGGTGGCGCTGCAGGTGGAGGATACTCCCAGGTAATCCCAATGGAAGATATTAATTTGCATTTTACAGGTGATTTTAATGCCATTGAAAAAGCAAATAACTTATTAGCTGCTTTAATTGATAATAACATCCAGAGTAAAACAAGAAATCTTAATATCGACCCACGTACTATCAAATGGAAACGCGTAATGGATATGAATGACCGTTCACTACGTGATATTGTGATCGGTTTGGGAGGTACGGCAAATGGTATTCCCCGTCAGGATGGATTTAATATTACGCCTGCCTCTGAAGTGATGGCTATTCTTTGCATGTCGAAAAATTTCGAAGACCTTAAAACCAAGCTAGGAAATATTTTTGTTGGGTTTACCCATGATAAAAAACCAATTTACGCAAGAGATTTGAATGCTCAGGGAGCTATGGCCGTACTTTTGAAAGATGCCATTAAACCTAATTTAGTACAAACCCTCGAAGGAAATCCAGCAATTTTACATGGCGGTCCGTTTGCCAACATCGCTCAGGGAACAAATACCATCATCGCTACTAAAATGGGATTATCACTTGGAGATTATGTAGTAACTGAAGCAGGATTCGGAGCAGATTTGGGTGCTGAAAAATTTATGGACATTAAATGCGGTTACGGTAATTTAGCTCCAAACGCAATTGTTCTTGTTGCTACCGTGCGCGCCCTTCGTCACCATGGCGGCGCTAAAAAAGAAGAATACAACACTGCAAGTCTGGAGCGCGTTAAGAAAGGATTTGAAAATCTCGAAAAACATATTGAGAACTGCATGAAATTCGGAATAACACCAGTTGTTGCCATCAATAGTTTTATCAGTGATACGAAAGAAGAAACTGATTTCATTATTGCTCAATGCGCAACTAAAGGCGTAAAATGTATACTTAGCGAGTGCTGGGCTAAAGGCGGCGATGGTACTACAGATCTTGCCAAAGCAGTAGTGGAGGTAGTTGAAAGCGGAAAAAATAAATTCAAACCGCTTTACGACTGGAATTTATCTATAGAAGACAAAATTAAGACCATTGCTACAGAAATTTACGGAGCTGATAACGTTGAGTACACCGCGGCAGCACGTGCAGGTTTAAAAACAATCAAAGAATTAGGTTATGATAAAATGCCGGTATGTATGGCTAAGACTCAAAAATCTTTTTCGGATGTTGAATCAAAGATTGGCCGCCCGCGGAATTTCAATATCACTGTCCGCGAATTTGAATTTGCTGCCGGTGCAGGATTTGTCATCCCTATTTTAGGAGAAATGATGCGCATGCCGGGATTACCAGCCATCCCTGCTTCGGAAGGCATGGATATTGATGCTAACGGAAAAATTACAGGATTATCGTAAAAACAATGAATATAGCAGATTACCGCGGTCTATTTTATCAGGACGGAAAATTTTCGAAGGTGGAAGATATTCTGGCAATTGAAGTTGCCTTGAGTATTTCGATTAACGAAGTTCCGTTTACTGTTACTATGCAAACACCGGGTAGTGAAATGGATTTGGTTCGCGGTTTGTTGTTTACCGAAAATATTATCAGGGATATTGACCATCCTTTGCTTATTGATGTTATTACGAAAGATGAATCAGGTTATATTTCTGCTGTTAACGTCACCGTTCCTGAAAAATTAATTCTGAAAGATTTTGCAGGTAAAAGAAATGTTATCTCCGCTTCTTCCTGCGGGGTTTGCGGTAAAACTGATTTGGATAATCTGGAATTTGATAAAGTAACTAATTCTGAAATTCTGAATCCTGACAATATCGAACAAATGTTCCATAAAGTAAGTTTACAGCAGGAAACATTTAAGCAGTCAGGCGGAACACACGCCGCAGGAGCTTTTACGATTGATGGTGAACTCATTTGTATTCGTGAAGATATTGGCAGACATAACGCTGTTGATAAGGCAATCGGCCATCTCATCAATTCAAAAAAATTAAAACAAGCAAAATGCCTAACAGTGAGCGGACGCATTTCTTATGAAATTGTAAGCAAAGCGAAGTCGGCAAATATTCCTTTTCTTGCCTCGGTATCAGCACCTTCATCATTGGCTGTTGATTATGCACAAGAATCAGGCATAACCTTAATGGCGTTTTGCCGTACAAATAAATTTACTATTTACTCAAACCCTCAGCAGGTCGCTCAGAAAAACAATATTTCTGAAAGTACAGGCAAGGTTAACAACAAATAATATGTCAAAGAACTTAAGTGATTTATCCAGACGAAAAGGGCTCTCTAAAAATTTATTTGAAGAGCTGGGGATTGCTGCAGAAAAAACAGGAACCCCCTCTTTAGCAGACCTCGAAAAAATACGTGAAGAATTTTTAGTTGGGAAATCTAATGTTTACGGAGCTGTATCATTTTATGATTTCCTGAAACCCGAAAACAAAGGAAAAAAAGTTTATATCTGTAAGGGCAGTGCTTGCATGACCGCCGGTACTCAAAAAAATCTGCATAAAAAATTAAGTGCCCATTATAAAGAAAAAGAAATTGGCGAAATGTGTTGCCTCGGCCGTTGTCATGAGAACAGTGCTTTTCATGTGAATGGATTGAATTATTCGGGTAAAGACATAAAAGATATTGCGAAAATTAAGAAGGGAAAGAAAACAGTTGAAAAATATAATGTGGGAAGTATTGGCGCAGGAATTTTAACTGCTAATTACGGAAATGTAAGCGACTATTACAAAATCTTTGCTGATGCAATTAAAAAACCCGCTACTGAATTATTAGCAGAGTTAAAAGATTCCGGTGTAAGAGGACGCGGAGGTGCAGGATTTTCAATGGCTTTTAAATTAGAATCGTGCAGGAATGTGAAAGACGACATGAAATTCATTGTTTGTAATGCAGATGAAGGTGATCCGGGTGCTTATTCCGACCGCTACATTATGGAGCAACGTCCGCATTCTTTATTGATGGGCATGATGATTGCAGGGTACATTACAGGCGCGACGAATGGTGTGGTTTATATCAGGGGCGAATATCCTGAATCTGTTACAATTATTTCAGATTGCATTACTGAATTGCATAAACAAGGTTTATTAGGTAAAAATATTTTAGGAAGCGGCTTCAATTTTGAATTCAAAGTGATAAAAGCTCAAGGTGCTTACATATGTGGCGAAGAAACAGCTTTACTTTCATCTATCGAAGGACAAAGACCTGAAGTGCGTGTGCGTCCGCCCTATCCTACCCAGCAAGGTTTATTCAACAAACCAACTGTAGTGAATAATGTGGAAACGCTGGCGAACATTCCTTTCATTATGAAAAATGGCGGAAAAAAGTTTGCTTCCATCGGTACACAAAAATCAACAGGCACAAAATTAATTTCATTGGATGGCTTCTTTAAAAAACCGGGGATTTATGAAGTGGATATGGGAACGCCGCTTAAAGATGTCATAAAAAAACTTGGTGGCGGTTTCAGAACTCCCGTTAAGGCAATGCATATCGGCGGTCCATTAGGCGGATTGGTTCCTGTTTCAAAAATTGATTCTTTAACCGTCGATTTTGATTCGTTTGCAAAAGAAGGATTTTTATTGGGACATGCATCGGTAGTTTGTATCCCTAAAGATTATCCTTTAATAAAATACATTGAGCATTTATTCAAATTCACAGCACACGAGAGTTGCGGAAAATGTTTCCCTTGCCGTCTAGGTTCAACGCGAGGCGCTGAATTAGTGGAAAAGGCACAGAAAGAAGGTTACAAAATTGATATGAAATTAATGACTGACCTTTTAGAAACATTAGAAACAGGTTCACTTTGCGCATTGGGTGGCGGATTACCGCTTCCGATTAAAAACGCGTTACACTATTTTGAAAAAGAATTATCGTCTTACTTTAAAAAATAATTGTCATGACAACAGCTTACATTAACGACAAATTATACACCATCAACGAAGGTGAAACCATCCTCAAATTCGTTAGAAGACATCTCGGAAAAGAATTAGTGCCGACTTTATGCGACGCACCAAATCTCGATCCATTTGGCTCGTGCCGCGTTTGCAGCGTGGATGTGGCTTTGAAAAAAGATGGTCCGGCAAAAGCGCAGGCTTCTTGTCACACACCTGTAATTCCTGATTCTTACATTTATACCGACAGCGAAAGAATTACGCGTTTAAGAAAAAATATCATAGAATTGGTTTTAACCGACCACCCTTTAGATTGTTTAACTTGCGAAGTAAATAATAATTGCGAATTACAAACCGTAGCTGCGAAAGTTGGGGTTCGTGACGTTCGCTATCCTGCAGGTAAAAATCATTTGGATAAAAAGAAAGATTTGAGTCACCCTTACATGACCTCCGATTTTTCGAAATGTATTAATTGTTTCAGATGTGTTCGTGCTTGTGACGAAGTGCAGGGAGAATTTGTTTTGTCGATGGCCGGAAGAGGATTTGACTCCCACATCGTTAAAAGTTTCAATAATTCATTTTTTGAATCAGATTGCGTGAGTTGTGGTGCTTGTGCTCAGGTTTGTCCTACTTCAGCTATTTCTGATGTATTTGAATCAAAATCGGTTGTTGCAGATAAAAAAGAAAGAACTGTTTGTACTTATTGCGGTGTAGGTTGTAATCTGGAAGTTTCGGTTGTGAATGGGAAAGTAAAATCCATTCAGGCGCCTTATACAGCAGAAGTAAATCAGGGACACACTTGTTTAAAAGGACGTTTTGCATTTTCATTTTATAATCATCCTGACAGGATTAAAACTCCGCTCATCCGTAAAAACGGAAAACTGGAGCCTGCAACCTGGGATGAGGCTTATGATTTCATTGCAGATAAATTAACTGCGATTAAAAATCAATACGGACCGGATTCCATTGCAGGAATTTCTTCAGCTCGTTGCACCAATGAAGAAAATTATTTAATGCAGAAATTCATTCGTGCCGTTATTGGAACAAATAATATTGATTGTTGTGCGAGGGTTTGTCACTCCCCTACTGCATTAGGTATGCAGCGTTCATTCGGTACCGGAGCAGCAACCAATTCTGTAGAAGATATTAAATACACCGATTGTATTATGATAATTGGTGCGAATCCAACGGATGCACATCCCGTAACCGGCGCAAAACTTAAACAACATGCTTTAAAAGGAAAAACAACCATTGTACTTGATCCGCGCAGAACAGAAATGGCAAAGTATGCGACTTACCATTTACAGTTAAAACCCGGAACCAATGTCGCGCTTATCAATATGATGTTGTATTACATTATCAGCGAAGGTGCAGAAGCAAAAGAATTCATCGATAACAGAACAGAAGGTTATGAAGATTTCAAAAAACAGATTTTGAATGTTGACATTGATGAAATGGAAAAAATTACCGGCGTTGACAGAAATCTTGTAAGAGAAGCCGCTCTTGCTTACGCTAAAGCTCCGAACGCAATGTCGTTCCACGGTTTAGGTGTTACTGAACATTCTCAGGGTACATTTACAGTGATGTTGATTTCAGATTTAGCAATGATAACCGGAAATATTGGCCGCCGCGGTGTAGGTGTAAATCCTTTACGCGGACAAAACAATGTGCAGGGTGCTGCAGATATGGGTTGTCAGCCTCACCAGGGTGCGGGTTACATGGATTCTTATGATCCAGCTATGAATAAATTGTATTCTGATTTTTATAAAACACCAATTCCAATCGGTAAAGGATTAAAAATACCTGAAATGTTTGAAGCATCCATTGACGGAAAGTTAAAAGCGTTGTGGTTAATGGGAGAAGATGTTGTACAAACTGATCCGAACACCAACAAAGTAATTGCTGCGATGGAAAATCTGGATTTATTGGTTGTGCAGGAAATTTTCATGACGGAGACTTCAAAATATGCAACTGTTGTTCTTCCGGGCGCTACTTTCCTTGAGAAAAGCGGAACTTATACAAATGCAGAAAGAAGAATTCAGCGTGTTAATAAAGTTGTTGAACCTCTTGAAGGAACCAAAAGTGACGGACAGATTATGGTTGACATCATGAATAAAATGGGATTTGCACAACCTGAATATAAACCGGACACTATGCTCGAAGAAATTTCTCAAATCGTTCCATTCTTCGCAGGTGTTAAGTGGGATGAATTAGGAGATAACGGAAAGCAATGGCCGGTTTTAAAAGACGGCTCCGATACTGAAATTCTACATCTTGAAACTTTCAAGAGAGGAAAAGGAAAATTCCATTATTTCGACTGGAAAGAAACCGAAGAAACTAAAAAGAACGGAAAAGAATTTCCTTATATCATCACCACCAACCGTGAATTGGAACATTACAATTGCGGAACCATGACCAGAAGAACCGGTAACGTAAAAATACTTACTGAGGATGTTGTGATGATAAATCCAATTGATGCGAAGAAAAAACTAATCAATGACGGCGATATCGTTTGCATTGAATCAGCACGCGGAAAAGTAGATGTAAAGGCCAAAATCACTGATGAAGTTAAGGAGGGAATTTTAAGTACAACCTTCCATTTCCCTGAAGTGATGCTGAATATAATTACAGGTGATGAACACGACAGCGAGGCTTTATGTCCGGAATATAAAGTTGTGGCTGTTGATTTCAGAAAGAGCAAAGGAAAGTATAAAAGCAAAGTTTAGGTGGCTCTGGAAGGGGCAAAGAATTCGTTTATGAAAATATACATTTCAAACTTTTTTATTTTCTGTTTTATTTTTTCGTGTACAACAGCAGGATCTCAAAATCTGAAACTAAAAAGTAAAGTTGAGTTGAGGAATTGGCAACTCACTTCAAAGGCCATGAAGAGTGAAGCCTTCTTATCCGGTGCCTTAATAAAACTTTATAAAGGGGATAAAATGATTTACGGGGTTTCATCTGATGCCGATGGAGATTTCGAAATTGAAATTCCCCGCGATGGTGAATTTGTTCTTCTGGTAGAATATCAAGGACGTGAACCAAAAAAGTTTGCTGTAAATACAAAAACAACACCTCCAAATAGAGATGAGCACAATTTCAAACCCACCGTTGATATAATTGGTATTCTCATGGCGAAACCAAAAAAGGGAATGGAAAACATTGGCATTAATCAACCAACTATAAGTTCAGGTAATAAAAATGAACATCTCAGAACAACAATTTACGATGGTGACTACAAACTCATTCAAAAATTCTGCACCGCCAACAAGCTTGGTGATATGGCGCTAGAAAACAAAAATTATTCCTTAGCCAAAACTTTTTATTTAATGGCCATGGATATGCTCGAGAGTGAAGATTATCCGAAAACGCAATTAAAAAAAGCTGAAGAAGGCATAAGACTTGAAAAAGTTTCCCGAAAAAAACAAAAAACAAAACAAAGTAAAGTGAAGAGTGCAATGAAAAATCAGAAACCGGCTTCTAGTTCTCCCGTTAAATCAAGCAACAAAAGTTCTGTTGAAACCGGTAAGCCTGTAAGGAAAACACCGAAACCTTTATAAACTTATGTATCCCTACCATAACAAAATAAAACAACGGATAAATAATAAAGAATTAATCCGTTATGAATATGTAAAAAAATACAAGGAAATATCTCCGTGTCTGCTCCTTCATTTCGAAACAGAACCTTATACAAGACCAATAAGAGAACACCGATTTAAAGAATATGAAGAATTATTTAAGAAGATCGGTAAATAAAATCTGTTTCTTCATTTATTAGGTAAAGCCTATCTTCACAGCTATGAATAAAACCACAGTCAGCAAAACTTTCGATCATGCAGGGGCTTTGTACGACTTAATGGGCGAAATGCCTTTATCACGTGACAAAAAGAATGATGTTGCTTTAGTGAACATGGGTTATTGGAAGGGTTTAAATCCTTTTCAAAAGGGAAATTTTGCCCTTGCCAATTATGCATTGTTTCATTTGGTATGTAAAAACGCACAATTGTCAGAAAAAGACGAATTGGTTGTTGACGCCGGTTGCGGATTTGGAATAGTTGCCATTTTATGCGCAACCGATTATAATTGTCCAAAAACTATAGGAATAAATATTTCTGATTATCAAATTACTCAAGCCAAAGAAAGGCTTAATAAATATAATGTGACAAGTAAAGTTGAAATTCAGAATATGTCGGCAACTGATTTAAAATTTAATGAAAATTCAGTTGATAAAATAGTGAGTACAGAAGCTGCCTTCCATTTCGATAGTAGGGATGATTTTTTCAGAGAAGCTTATCGTGTATTAAAGCCGGGAGGGATTTTATCTTTGGCGGATATGGTTTATGATAAACCTAAAAACAGATTTCAAAAACGGACATTAAAGCAATTACAACATAGCTTATTTATCCCCTCCTCTAATATTTACAGTTACGAAGAATACGTTTCTAAAATTAAATTGGCAGGTTTTGAAGTTATTGAAGCTAAAAATATTATGACTGATGTAAGACCAAATTTCCGGAAATGGATTTATTCTCATTTTATGAGTTTATTAATTCACCATAAAATAAGCTGGATAATTTCAACACTTGGATTTAATTTTTATCCCTGGGAGTATTTGTATGTGATTGCGAGGAAACCATCAAAAATTTAATAAGCCTTCGATCTTAAAAAGCAATTTAGAAACCGGTAAACCAGTGAGAAAAACCCCAAAATGTAAAATTTATTTATTAATAAGGATTTTTTTGGAAGTCAATCCATTCTTAGAAACTATTTGAATAAAATATATTCCATTTATCTGATTACTTAAATCTATGGCGGTTTTTTCTCCGTTAATTTTTGTTTCTAAAATTACTCTCCCCAACAAATCGGTGATAATTAAATCCCCATTCTCCTCCGCCCCTTCAATACTAAATGTTCCTG
>CAZRNW010000121.1:1479-8953 GCA_964601535.1 uncultured Flavobacteriaceae bacterium | reverse complement strand
AACTAAGTCGCGTAATAAATTTTTGTTTACTACCACAAACTACCATCTTAATACACTGCTTGTGTAAATATTGCTGGTGTAAGGCTCAAAACATTCGTTGTTACCTAAAATCTGCGATGTACTTGCTGTTGGCATTGGTGCTAACATTAATGAGTTGCGAACACCGTGCTTTTTAATTTCTTCACGCAATACATCCCACTCCCAACGAGAGCTTGGCGTAACGTTCCACATATCCTGCTGGAAAATTCCCTGAGATATTGGTGAGCCGGCAAATGTTTCGTAAGGACCATCAATTTTTGCTAAGTCTTTACTTGCAGTAAGCGATGCGTAATAAATAGTTTCAAAAATCTCAGCATTTAATTTTTTAGCTTCTTCGCTTTCAAAAGGGTAACGCATTAAAATAAATGCATCGGCTAAACCCTGTACACCTAAACCAATCGGGCGGTGACGCATATTCGATTTGCGCGCCTCCGGAATCGGGTAGTAATTACGGTCGATGATTTTATTTAAGTTTTTAGTTGCAGTATAAGTTACTTCAAATAAACGCTGGTGATCGAATGTTCCTGTTTTCTCATCCACAAAACGCGGAAGAGCCAAAGAAGCTAAATTACAAACTGCTACTTCATCAGCACTGGTGTACTCAATAATCTCGGTACATAAGTTTGATGATTTAATGGTACCCAAATTCTTTTGGTTCGATTTTGAGTTAGCCGCATCTTTAAATAACATGTAAGGGTTTCCGGTCTCAATTTGAGAATTGATAATCTCAGCCCACAAATCGCGTGCTTTAATTTGTTTACGGAATTTTCCTTCAGCTTCGTATTTAGTATATAATTTTTCAAATTCTTCGCTATGGCAATCGCTTAAGCCCGGGCATTCGTTCGGACACATTAAACTCCATTCAGCTTCTGCCTCTACACGTTTCATAAATAAATCCGGAATCCAAAGTGCAGTAAATAAATCGCGTGCGCGCATTTCTTCTTTACCGTGGTTTTTGCGGATGTCTAAGAAATCAAAAATATCAGCATGCCATGGCTCTAAGTAAACAGCTATTGAACCTTTGCGCTTTCCGCCGCCCTGGTCAACGTAACGTGCGGTTTCGTTGTACACTTTAAGCATTGGGATAATTCCGTTGGATGTACCGTTGGTTCCTTTAATGTAAGAACCTGTTGCCCGTACATTGTGAATGCTGATACCAATACCGCCTGCAGATTGTGAAATTTTTGCGCAGTTCTTTAATGTATCGTAAATACCATCGATGCTGTCTTCCTTCACTTGTAATAAGAAGCAAGAGCTCATTTGTGGTTTTGGCGTACCTGCATTAAATAAAGTAGGCGTAGCATGTGTAAACCAACGCTCGCTCATTAAATTATAAGTTTCTATAGCAGCAGCGATGTCTTCTTTATGAATACCAACAGCTACACGCATTAACATGTGCTGAGGGCGTTCAGCAACTTGTCCGTACATTTTTAATAAGTAAGAGCGCTCTAAAGTTTTAAAACCAAAATAATCGTAACCGAAATCACGGTCGTATATAATAGACGAATCCAAAAGGTGTGCGTTCTTTTGTACGATTTCATAAACGTCGTCGGCTATTAACTGGGCGCGTAAGTTTGTTTTAGGGTCGATATAATTAAATAAAGCCTCAACAGTTTTCGAAAAAGACTTAATAGTATTTTTATGTAAGTTACTTACCGCAATGCGGGATGCTAACTGGGCGTAATCCGGGTGGCGCGATGTTAAGCCTGCTGCCGTTTCAGCCGCAAGGTTATCCAGCTGACTGGTAGTTACACCATCAAATACACCGTCGATTACTTTTTTAGCAACCTGAATCGGGTCAACATGAGTTGGTTCTAAGCCGTAGCTTAATTTTTGAATACGGGCAGTGATCTTATCGAATTTCACTGATTCCCTTGTGCCATCTCTTTTAATTACAAACATAACGCCATTTAGTTTTTTAGCTCTTATACGATTGAGGGTCGCATAGGAGTGAAGTTTTTTAAATTAGTTCCTTTTTTTTCACCTTAATTAACTCTTTTTGGAAAGAACAAGTTATAACCTTAATCCCCGTTTTTTCCCAGCCCGCAAAATCGTTATTAACAATTCGGCGGTTAATTATTTCAAAATTTTCTGAGGCTAGAATTCCCGTCCCCTTTTTATCAGAGGTTAAACATTGTTGCTCAAATGCTTAATCGGAAATTTTAGCCGACGAAGATCCGGTTAAAAATCTTCGTCCAGCTTAAATACATTGTTTTCCGCATCCTTGCCCATAACGCCTGCCTTTTGGTACTCAGCCACGCGTTTTTCGAAGAAATTGGTTTTGCCCTGTAACGAAATCATTTCCATGAAATCGAACGGGTTGGAAGCATTATAGAATTTGCTGCATCCCAACGCTACTAAAAGGCGGTCGGCCACAAATTCTATATATTGGCACATCAGGTCAGCGTTCATACCAATTAACTTAACCGGTATAGCGTCCGACACGAATTCCTTTTCAATTGCTACAGCGTCAGTAATAATTTTCGTTACCTGTTCCTTTGGCAATTTGTTTTTAATGTGTTGTGTATATAATAAGCAGGCGAAGTCGCAATGCAAACCTTCGTCGCGGCTGATTAATTCGTTACTAAATGATAATCCCGGCATTAAACCTCTTTTCTTTAACCAGAAAATAGAGCAGAAAGAGCCTGAGAAGAAAATACCTTCAACGGCAGCAAAGGCAATTAAGCGCTCGGCGAAAGTTCCGTCGTTAATCCAGCGGATAGCCCATTCAGCTTTTTTACCAACGCATGGTACGGTATCAACTGCATGGAATAACTTATCCTTTTCAGCCGGGTCTTTAATATAGGTATCTATTAATAAGGAGTAAGTTTCTGAATGGATGTTTTCCATCATAACCTGAAAGCCATAGAAGCAACGGGCTTCGGGTGATTGTACTTCGTTTAAGAAGTTAATCGCTAAGTTTTCGTTTACGATTCCGTCGCTCGCCGCGAAGAACGCTAATACGTGCTTAATAAAATGACGTTCATTGTCATTTAATTTATTAGCCCAGTCTGTAGTGTCTGATGCTAAATCAATTTCTTCAGCTGTCCAGAAACTGGCTTCAGCTTTTTTATACATTTCCCAGATGTCTTTGTGTTTTATTGGGAAGAGAACAAAGCGGTCTTTGTTTTCGGCGAGGATGGGTTCAGTCATAAGTACGTATTCTATATTAAGGGTTAATTAAATGCTTATTTCACAATTTTAGTACATGCAAATATTGCGAATTAAGAACGTAAAACCCGACAAACAAATTAACATTTGGGCGACTTTATAAACAATAAAAAATTGCTCAAAAAATGTTGAAAAACTCGGAAACCCGCGTCATTACTGAGAAATAAAAAAAAGTAAAAAAATTGTTCAAAAATCATTTTGCGGTAAAGAATATTTTTTTAAGTACATTATGGAAACTATGCGCCGGAAACATCCTAATAAAAGTTAAAGGGTAAAAAACGGAAAGGTTACCAAACTTTAAAACAGGTATAAATTATTACAAACACATTAAAACCTTAAAATATGACAATCCTCAACAAAACTTTAATAACCGCCACCGCTTTTTTAATAATGGCTTGTGGCGGAGGTCACATGGAAGATAAAGCTTCCGATGAAGCAGGGATAAGAGAGTTGCTGAAAAACGACTTATCCAAAATTGCAGGCGGCGCCTCTAAAGAAGAGTCAGCTGATAATAGTGCTGCTGCTGAACAGGATAAAACGAAAGCCTCAGAAAATCTATCAATTGAAAAAAAGCTGATTAAAAACGGGGAGCTTGGTTTCCAGACCAATAACTTATCTGAAACCCGTAAAAAAATTGAAGCGGCTTTAAAAGCAAATGGTGGTTATATATCTAAAGAGAACAGCTACGATTACAGCAACAACCCAACAGATGAATTGATTGCACGTGTTCCGGCAAAGGATTTCGATAAATTTTTAGCTCAGGTTTTGGATGGGGTTGAGAAGATAGATTATAAGCGTGTGGATATTGAAGATGTGACTGAACAGTTTGTGGATATTGAAGCCCGTTTAAAATCGCGCCGTCAATTGGAGCAGAAATATGAAGAATTGATGGTGAAGGCCAGTAACATGGATGATATCTTAAAAATCCAGAAAGAAAAAGAAATTATCCGCGAAGAAATTGAATCGGCGGAAGGGCGCTTAAAATATTTGAGCAACCAGGTTGGTTACAGCACTTTAAAAATTACTTATTACGAACACAAAGCATCGGGCTTTAATTTTGGAGGCAAAATGGGTAACGCTTTAAAAGACGGCTCCACCGGATTTTTATGGTTCTTAATTATTATGGTACAGCTTTGGCCGCTTTGGTTAATGGGCGGATTGGTTTGGTGGTTTATTTTATTCCTTATTAAAAGAAGTAAGAGAAAGAAACAAAGTTAGAAGTACGAGTTACGATTGACGAATGAAAAAATAAGATTCGTCAATCGTACTTCGTCAATCGTAATTTTAAGAAATCTTACTCAACTTATAAGCCTTCAGCAATTCGTTAAACCATTCTTTACCATATTTGGTAATAAGCGGTTCTTTTAAGAATTGAAAAACAGGAACATTTAATTTAGCGCCGCATTCGCAGGCCGGTTTGCACACTTCCCATTTATGATAATTAACGGCGTCGTAATTTTTATGTTTGGTAATGCGTACCGGATATAAATAACAGGAGATGGGTTTTTTCCATTTTACTTTTCCGTCGTAAAATGCACTTTCGATGGCGCATTTGGCAATTTTCTTTTCATCAAAAAAAACAAAAGCACATTCGGCACCTTCACTGACTAAAGTTGTGGTGTAATCGCCGTCGCTGTCTTTTACCCAGGGTCCTTTTTTCTCAACCGCCTTAATACCTTTTTTGGTCATATAAGGTTTTACTTTCTCAACAACACTTTCTAAAATTTCCAGTTCATCTTCATCCAAAGGTGCGCCGCTATCGCCGGCCACACAACATTCACCTTTACAGGCGTTGAGGTCACACACGAATTTTTTTTCGAGGAGGTCTTCCGATATTAAAGTATTTCCAATTGAAATCACAGCTGTAAATTTACAATTATTACACTAGTAAACCTGCGTTGTTAAAATATAAACTATAAATTTGTGTTATGTCGGTACAAATAGTAAAGGATATAAGCAATAAGGAGTTTATTGAAACTTACGCCAAGCCCGGGTGCATTGGTTTGGTGGGGGCTGATACACCTATTGATAATTCTATTAAAAAAATGCAGAAGTACATTACTGCCGATGGTAAACAAAGTTTATGGTCGCATGCTTTTTTGTTCAGTGCTTTGCGTGAAGACGGGCAATGGTGGATTATTGAATCGGATTTAGAGATTCACACTAAAAAAATAAATCTCGGGGTCCAGGAAAACCGGGCGGAGAAATATTTTGATGAAAAAGTATTTCCTAATCTGGCAATTTTAAATTTTAATCTGGATGAGGATAAGCAAAAATTGATTGTTGGCGAAGGTTTAAATTTAGTTGCGGCAGGTACCGAGTATTCGATAACAGAAGTGTTTGGTGCTTTATATACTATATTAAAAAAAGGGAGTAGGGGCAGTAAAAACAAAATGGAAAAAGAAAATTCTTATTTCTGTTCGGCCATGGTGCAGCATTGTTATAATAAGGTAAAAATAAATTTAGCGCCGGATATCGACATTAAACAACTGGCGCCTGAGGATATTGCTACAACCAAGGTTCATCATACGCAATACAGAATAGTGAGACCACAATAATCACTTTTTGAGCCGCTCTAAACTTTTAGCAATATACTTATCCGTTGGCAGGTGTGCTTGCTGAATGCGTTTGGCGTAATTTATGCTATCCAATACTTCTTTCTGTTTTTCGAGAATAATTTCTTTCTGGTGTTCAACCATTTCTTTTTGTTTTTCTACTTCCTGTTTTTGTTCAGTAATAATTTTGTTTTTGCGTTTATTGGCTTGTAAGCTTTTAAAGATTACGGCGGCTAATCCCAGAGTTAAAAGCAATATGGCAGATACCCCGTAAATAACCATACGCTGTTTTCTTTTTTCTTCGGCGTCCAATACGTTTTTTATTTGTTGTTCAACTTTAAGATCTGATTCTTTCTTATCAAAATCGTATTGCATGCCTTTTAACGCAGCCTCACGTTTGTTTTCGTCGGCGAACAAACTGTCTTTTAATTTAATGTATTGCTCAAGTTCATCAACTGCGCTCTTGTAATTTTTGAGGCCTTTGTAAATATTAACCATATTCAGCTGGATACCGTTAATCGTATAAAGGTCACCGACGTTTTTCGAAATATTTTTAGCTTTTTGTGAAAATTCCAGTGCTTTATAATAATCCTTCTTTTTCATATATATCAAAGAAAGGTTAGATAGCGAAATGCCTTGTCCTGTAACATCACCGAGTTTTGTTTTTATTTCGAGGGCCTGATTCATGTTGTATTCAGCCAGTGCATAATTACCTTCTTCCATAAGTATTACGCCAATGACATCTAAAGAACCGGCAATACCCGCTTGATTCTTGTTTTTCCGTTCCAATTCAAGACTTTGTAATTGGTAATTCATTGCTAGTTTATAGTTTTTTTCAGCAAGATAATTAGCGCTGAGGTTGCCAAGTGCCATAGCTTTTCCCTCGTCCATTTTCATTTCTTCATAATATTTTAAAGCACGTAATTGGTATTCATTCGCTTTTTTATAATTCTGTATTTGTGAGTAAACAGCTCCAAGATTCACATAGGAGCCTCCTTTGTCACCATCTTCCAGTGAATCCCTTATTTTAAGTGCTTTGAAATGATAATCCAGCGATTTTGAATAATCTGCCAGATAATAATAAGTGGAACCAATGGATGAATAAATACTGGAAATAGCATAAAGATTCCGGCCGGGAAGCAAATATTTCAAGGCATTGTTCAATTGGTAGAGCGCTTTATCATATTCACCTTTTAAACAATGTACATTTCCTTGTTGCATTAAAGAATAGCCCATTCCGTGATCCAGTTTTTTATTTTTAGAAAAAGTAAAACATTCTGAAGCAAGTTTAAAAGCGGAGTCGGGATAATTGTATTGGATTTCACTGGCATATTCATAAATAGCGTCGATCCGTTCTGAATCTGAACGCGCAGGATCTTTAAAGACTTTGTATAATGAATCGTTATTTTGTGCCGACAAGGAGCTCCAAATAAATAAAAAGAAAAATGTTATGTGAGGGGTCCTTAACATGAATAAATTAAATATAGTAATAATATTCAAAACCGAATTCATAAATTTGAAAAGTGAAGAACATAATTTTATACGGATTGGTACTTGGTCTTTTGATTTTTGGAATAAGGTATGCTGAATTCAAATTTCTTGTCATCAACAATACATTTGAGATCTATGCCGGTATTATTGCTGTACTATTTACTGTGTTGGGCGTTTGGGTTGGATTGAAATTCGTAAAAAGTTCGATTCCATTCTAC
>CAZRNW010000121.1:0-1469 GCA_964601535.1 uncultured Flavobacteriaceae bacterium | reverse complement strand
GTTATAAAAGAAGTGATTGTTCAAGCCCCCGAAGAATTCGAAGTGAATGAGAATAACCTTAAACAGTTAAGCATAAGTAAGCGGGAACATGAGGTTTTATTATTAATGGCACAGGGCTTTAGCAATCAGGAAGTGGCCGATAAACTGTTTGTTTCCTTAAATACAGTCAAAACACATTCCTCAAAACTGTTTGAAAAACTCAACGTGCAAAGAAGGACTCAAGCGGTTCAGGAAGCAAAAAAGTTAGGATTAGTCCCTTAAATCAATAACTAAAGTATGATTATTGGGATTAAAAAAGTAAAATCACCCAAAAGTATGAGTTGAAACGCAGATGGTTAGAATACTTTTGTGCTATAATTCAAAAATCATTTAAATTTAAAAAAAGAAAATTATGAAAAAAGTAGTATTAAAATTCGGGCTCATTTCAGGTTGTATTCCGGCATTATGGTTTTGTTTAGTGCCATTTTTCAAGAACCAGGAACTTTCACAAAGTATGGCAATCGGTTGGGTTACCTACATAGCTGCCGGTTTGTTTGTTTTTTTTGGAATTAAAAGTTACAGGGATAATTACAACGACGGGATTATTAGCTTCGGAAAAGCATTTACGGCCGGACTTTTAATTGCTCTTTTAGGTGCTGTTGTATTTGTAATCATTTGGGAGATTATGTATTTTAATTTCTTTCACGATATGATGGATGGTTATTTTACAATGGAAATGGATAAGATGAAAGCATCAGGCGCTTCAGCAGAGGAAATAGAAAAAAGCAAAGCCTTCTGGGAAATGTACAAGAACAATCCATTAATCAATGGTTTAATGACACTCGTAGAACCTCTGACGCCAAGTATTCTTATTGTATTGATTTCTTCGTTTATTCTGAAACGCAAAACAAAAAAGGAAGCTATTGCATAAAACTAAAAGATTAAATGAAAATGAAAAAAGTAACAGGAATTGGCGGTGTCTTTTTTAAATGTAAAGACCCGAAAGCGATGAACGAATGGTATAAAACCCACCTTGGTTTTAATACCACTGATTATGGAACAAGTTTTGAATGGCTGCAAGCGGATGACCATACAAAAAAAGGACTAACCCAATGGAATCCCTTCGCTGAGAAAACAAAATATTTTGAGCCTTCAACAAAAGACTTCATGATAAATTACCGCGTTGAAAACATGGAAGCACTTGTTGAGGAACTAAAAAAAGAAGGCGTAACAATCGTCGACAAAATTGAAACCTATGATTACGGTAAATTCGTTCATATTTTAGATCTGGAAGGAAATAAAATTCAATTGTGGGAACCGGCGTAATAAAAAAATAGCCGTAGGCTAAAATATTTAGTTAAGTCATGCTGCCGCGAAAGCGCAAGCAGCATCTCAAAAAAACCAATCAAAGTGATTGGTTTTTTTGTGCATTTTCCCTTATGAAATTTTAGTAAAATAGCTCTTGCACAGATACCTCAAATGTGGTATAT
>CAZRNW010000120.1:0-8961 GCA_964601535.1 uncultured Flavobacteriaceae bacterium | reverse complement strand
CTCCGCTTTCGCCGCTGCCGAATATGACCAGTCTCTTTTTCACTCTATTCATTTCAGTGTTGCGCTGGTTAATACTGCTAATGTGATACCGATGATAAAAAAGCGCATCACAATTTTTGATTCATGCATTCCTACTTTTTGGTAATGATGATGCAATGGTGCCATTTTAAATAAGCGGTGTGTTTGTGCATATTCCAATCCGCGTTTTTTCTTTTGATACTTGAAATACACCACTTGCATGATCACCGATAGATTCTCAACCAAAAACACACCGCATAAAATCGGAATCAATAATTCTTTACGGATAGCGATGGCGAATACTGCGATTATACCTCCGATTGCTAAGCTTCCTGTGTCACCCATAAACACTTGTGCAGGAAAGGAATTGTACCATAAGAAACCAACGCATGCTCCGATAAATGCAGCAATGAATACCACGAGCTCACCCGTGTTTGGCAAATACATGATATTTAAATAATCTGCGAAAATTTTATTACCTGAAACATAGGCGAGAATTCCAAGTGTAACACCAATGATTGCGCTAGTGCCTGCTGCTAAGCCATCGATACCGTCAGTAATGTTGGCACCGTTAGAAACAGCAGTCACAATTAAAATTACCATCGGGATAAAAATTAACCAGCCGTATTTAGCACAATCATCACAAGCCCATGAAATAAATTTTCCGTAATCCAATTCGTTATTCTTGAAAAAAGGAATTGTGGTTTTTAATGTCTTTACCGGTTTCTCTGCATATTTAGGTGCGTTAATATTTACTTCCGTTTGTCCCGAAATTTGTCCGAGATTACTTGCATTTCTTTCGATGCGTTCTTTAATTACAACATCCGGATGAAAATATAAAGTGCAGCCAACAATCAATCCAATGCCAACCTGCCCGATAATTTTAAATTTTCCCTGCAAACCTTCTTTATTTTTGCGGAATACCTTAATGTAGTCATCAAGGAAACCAATGCCACCAAGCCAAATGGTTGAAATAATCATTAATATGATATAGATGTTAAATACCTTAGCGAATAATAATGTTGGGATAATAATTCCTGCAATAATTATTAATCCGCCCATAGTTGGTGTTCCTGTTTTTTGTACTTGTCCTTCTAAGCCTAATTCTCGAATCGTTTCGCCAATTTGTTTTTTGCGGATATAATTGATGATGCGTTTACCGAAAACTAATGTGATGAACAATGAAGTAATCAATGCCAATGCTGCACGGAACGAAATGTATTGAAACACTCCAGCTCCTGGGAAATCCATTTTATCTAAATATTGAAATAAATAGTACAGCATTATATTCCTAACGTTTTAATGTTCTCTTTTAAAATTTCCATGTCATCAAAATGATGCTTCACCCCTTTTATCTCCTGATACTTTTCGTGCCCTTTGCCTGCGATTAAAATGATATCGCCTTTTTGTGCCAGTGTTAATGCAGTTTTTATGGCTTCTTTCCTGTCGCTGATACGCAAGGTTTTTTTTGCATCAATCACATCAATGCCTTTTTGCATCTGATTTAAAATTTCTTCCGGGTCTTCTGTTCTGGGATTATCAGAAGTTAAAATGACTTTATTGCTGTACTGACAAGCGATACTCGCCATTACCGGTCGTTTAGCCGCGTCACGGTCACCGCCACAGCCGACTAATGTGATAACTTGTTCATTTCCGGTGCGGATATCTTTTATAGTTTCTAAAACATTTTTTAATGCATCAGGGGTGTGAGCATAATCTACAATTCCAATTACACCGCCGGATGATTTCACATATTGAAAACGGCCTTCGACCGAATTGAGATTACTTAATGTTGTAAGAATGTTTACTGTATCCTGCTTCAATAAACTTGCAGCGGCGTAAACAGCCGTTACGTTGTAAGCATTAAATGTGCCGATTAATTTTACCCAAACTTCATGATTATTGATATTAAGCAACAAACCGTTCAAATGGTTTTCAAGAATTTTACATTTGAAATCAGCTACATTCAATAAACTGTATGAATACTTTTTTGCCTTGGTGTTTTGCAGCATAACCATTCCGTTCTTATCGTCTTTATTAGTGAGGGCAAATGCACTGTCAGGCAGGTTATCAAAAAATTTCTTTTTTGCTTTAATGTATTCGTCAAATGTTTTGTGATAATCTAAATGATCGTGCGTGATGTTACTGAATACACCACCTGCAAATTGAATTCCTGCAATACGGTTCTGAACTACAGCGTGCGAACTCACTTCCATAAATGCATACTCACACCCTTGTTCTACCATTGCATGTAACAATTCGTTTAATGATAAAGCATCGGGTGTTGTGTGTGAAGCGGGAATGACTGTATTATCGATTTTATTTTCTACAGTGGATAATAAACCAACATGGTAACCCAGCGTTCTGAATAAATTATATAATAAAGTAACAGTGGTTGTTTTTCCGTTTGTGCCTGTAACACCCACTAATTTTATTTTTTGTGAAGGATTATCAAAATAGTTACAAGCCGCATAACCTAAGGCCTGTGTTGAATCCGTAACTTTTACATAAGTAATGTTCTCGCGCATCACTTCCGGCACTTCCTCACAAATAATGGCAGCAGCCCCCGCTTCGATGGCGGTTTCAATAAATTTATGTCCGTCGGTAGCAGTACCACGGGTTGCGACAAACAAAGTATCCTTTTTCACTTTGCGCGAATCAAAAGTCACTGAAGAAATAGCCACGTGTGTTGAGCCGAACACTTCTTCGATGCGTGCTTTATATAATATGTCGCTTAATAATTTCAATTAACTCAGTATTAAACTAATTTTATCGCCCTTGTTAAATTTCTTTCCTGCTTCAATGGATTGTTGCTTTACTGTACCAACACCAAAGAGTTTTACATTAAAGCCATTGTTCTCCAATAAATACAAAGCATCTTTAGCCGATAATCCCTGTAGATTTGGTACTACACCTTTTTTCAATATTCCTTCCACATTGAAAGGAACCATTACAACTCTTGTTGAATCAGAACTTGTGCGGCTAACGTATTTATTTTCTTCGCTTGCAGTTTTAGCCGGTATTGAAAATGTTTTACAAACCAATTCCAGTTCACCGGCTTTTGTTTTAATCATGTCAGGAACTTTAGTCAGCAAATTTTGTTTTTGATTGATGGGCTCAATAAAATCGAGACTGCCCGAATAAACTTTTTCCGCCACTTCCTTAAACACCGGGCCGGCAACTAAACCACCATAATAAATTCCATTACTTGGAGAATTAATGATGACGATACAAGTGTAAAGCGGTTTATCGGCCGGAAAATAACCAACGAATGAAGCCTGATATGTTTTTTCATACTTACCGTTCTTCGAAATCTTTGCTGTTCCTGTTTTTCCTGCTACCTGAAATGCACTTACGTTTAAACCTTTTCCGGAGCCGCTTTTAACAACACCTTCCATTAATAATTTTGCTTTAGCTACAGTTTCCTTTTTTACAATTTCTTCATCAATGACTTCGGTATCGAATTTTTTTACCTTAATACCATTTTGTTCAATCTCTCTCACAAATCTTGGTCGTACCATTTTACCGCCATTAGCAATGGCATTGTAAAGTGTTAATGTTTGCAATGGTGTAATTAGACTTTCGTAGCCGTGACTAATCCAAGCCAAAGAAGTTCCGTACCAATCTTTATCCTTCGTTTGTTTTATGCGGGGTTTTCCTTCTCCCGGAATTGGTAAACCGAGTGCCTTATCTAAATGAAAAGAATTTAATTTATCGATAAAAGCCTGTGGATTTTTTGAGTAATACTTTGTAATTAATTTTGCAACGCCAACATTTGATGAAGTTTCGAAAATGCGTTGAACAGTTAAAGTTGGCGTTTCAGGGGCATGTGAATCTTTCATTTCCAGATTCGAGAACATCGCTTTGCCATCACCCACATAAACTTTTTCATCTAAGGAAACATTGTAATCATCAATTACTGCGAGCAGAGAAGCTAATTTAAAAGTAGAACCAGGCTCCGTTGCATAACCGATAGCATAATTTAAGTTCTCGTAATAAGCTGTTGAATCTTTATCACCGCGTGTTAAATTGGCAATCGCTTTTACTTCTCCTGTTTTCACTTCCATTAAAACTGCACAACCATAAGACGCATTATTTTTTACAAGCGTTTTTAATAAAGCATGTTCTGCAACATCTTGTATGTTAACATCAATTGTCGTGTATAAATCATTCCCGTTTTTTGGTTCCACTTCGCTTTCATCGTTAATCGGACGCCAAACATCACCGGCAATTTTTTGCATCAGACGTTTTCCTGGTACGCCAAGTAATACACTGTCGAATGCTCCTTCCAATCCTACAGCTTTAATGCCCGGACGGGATAAACCAATGGTGCGTGCAGCTAACATTTGAAACGGACGTTCACGTTTGTTAGTCTGAAGTGTAACCAAGCCACCGCGGCGGCCGCGTTTTAATAATGGGAAAGTTTTAATTGTTTGCAGATCTTTGTAAGAAACATCTTTGTGCAAAACAACGTAACGGTCGCCGCTTTCACGTGCGTCGTTTAATAATTTTAAATACTCTTTTTTTGTTTTGTCACCAAATAATTCGCTGAGTTTGAATGCAAGGGAATCGCGGTTATCTTTAAATACTTTTTTATCTATGCTTGGTGCGTTAATATCTACAGCTACTTCGTAATATGGTAATGAGGTAGCTAAGAGATTTCCGTTAACGTCGAAAATATTTCCGCGCACCGCTTCAATTTCAAAAACTTTAGTGGTGAAGGCTTCTGATTTTGCCCTCCACATATCCCCTTCTTTAAACTGAATAACACAAATGCGGTATAATATCGCAAAAGCAAAAACGCACATGATAACGTATACCAAATACGCGCGGCTTAATATGTCTTTTTTGTTTTCCAATTAGTTAATTTGTGGTTTTAATGAATCGGTTTCAATTTTCATTGGGGGAACAATTGGTTCCTTGATGCCCATAGGTTCAGCAGCCTTAGCTACCTCGCTTTGTTTGCTGACAAACATTAAATCTGATTTGGTTGAAATGTATTCTGAGCGTAATTCTTTTAGCTCGTTAGTGATTTTATTTACATCCCGTATCTTATCATCCGCCTGATAACCATTGGCGATGTAGAGAATAGCTATAAATGCAAGGAATAAAATGAAAGGCACGTGCCGCAGTGTGCTTTCGTTTGTTAAAAAGGTACCGCTGAACACTGATGAAAGTGCCTTGGCGAGTACTCCTTTTTTGCGTTTTTTAGGGGGAGGGGTGTCCTTTGCTGAATTTTCTGATTCAACGTTTTCAAGATTTTTTTGTACATGTTCCGCTTTTGGAACTTCCCGAAATTTATTAGACACTTTTGTTTTTTGTATGCTTTAGTTTTATATTTTTTCGGCTACACGTAACTTTGCGCTGCGTGCCCTACTGTTATTTTTTATTTCTTCATCATCCGGAACAATTGGTTTCGAGCCAATCAACTTAAACACTTTCGTGCTTGTTCCGTAAATGATATCTTTCTCTTCTTTGCCTTCAATGTTTCCTGTTTTCATGATGTTCTTCACTAATCGGTCTTCCAGACTGTGATACGACATCACTACTAATCTTCCTCCCGGCTTAAGAACTTCAACACATTGTGTTAAACATTCTTTCAGTGCTTCCATTTCCTGATTCACTTCCATTCTTATCGCCTGAAACACTTTTGCCAAGTAGCGGTTCTCTTCAAATTTCGGCGTGCATGATTTTATGGCTTGCTTCAATTCGTTAATGCTTTTTATTGGCGCTTCACGTCTTGCTTCACAAATTGCTTTTGCGAGTTTGAAAGCGTTATCCAGTTCTCCATAGGTTCTGAAAATGAAGGTGAGTTGTTTCTCGTCGTATTCATTCACCACTCCGTAAGCTGATAAATCGCTGCTTTGGTTCATCCGCATATCCAGTTCGGCATCGAAGCGGATGGAGAAACCTCTTTCCGCAACATCGAACTGATGCGATGAAACACCTAAGTCGCCAAGAATGCCATCCACTTTTGTTATGCCGTTTAACCTGAGGTAATTTTTGAGGTGGCGGAAATTTTGCTGTACAAAAATAATTCGTTTATCATCCGGTACATTTTCCGCTGCATCAGCATCCTGATCAAAAGAAATTAATTTTCCATCTTTTCCGAGATGTTTCAAAATTTCTTTCGAGTGGCCGCCGCCGCCAAAGGTTAAATCAACATAAATACCGTTGGGATTTATTTGAAGGCTATCAACACATGCTTGTAAAAGAACGGGGATGTGATAATGATTACTCACCATCCTCATCATTAAAATTTAATCCACCCAACACATCTTCTGCCAACTTCTCAATATTTACATCAGTCGATAAGAATTCTTCATATAATTTCTTATCCCAGATTTCAATCACATTATTACTGCCTAAAACTTTTACTTCTGCTTTTACATCAGCATATTCTGTAAGTGCTTTTGGTAAAAGAATCCTTCCTTGTGCATCTGCGTTGCATTGTGTAGCGCCGCCGTTAAATTTTCTTACAAACACATCATTCGCTTTTATGAGGCGGTTAAGCTTGCTCAATTTTTTATTCAAGCGGTTCCATTCGTTTTGCGGATACAACACCAGACATTTTTGATGAAGGTTCCTGTTAATCACAAAACCCAAGTCGAATGCAGCCTCCAGTTGATTGCGTAAATCAACCGGAAACATGATGCGCCCTTTGGCATCTACTTTACAATCAAATTCTCCTATCAGGCTGGACATTAGAGGGTTTTATGGCTTGGGGTCAAAAATACAGTTATTTTTACCACTTTTTACCACTTTCCACCATTTTTTACCACTTTTGTTGAAAACTTGAAATCTGTTAATAATTTTGCTGCGATTTTTTTCGTAATGGATTTCAATCACAAAAGCCCTGAATCCCTTGTTTGGCAAGGATTACAGAGGTTTTAGAGAATTTATAGAAATGCAAAAAGAAGGTAAATTTTGGGTTAAGGATATTAACAATGCTTTACTACCTTTGCAAACCGATGAAAGACACTAAACATGTAGATATTGATAAGGTTTTAAGAACGAAAGCACCAAGGCTTCATAAATATTTGCCTGGTTTTTTTCTGAGATACATTATCCGTAAACTTCATCAGGATGAAATTAATAAAGGCATTAACGACCAACAACATTTATTCGGACACGATTTTAATAAAGCCGGACTTGATTATTTGGGCGCCAAAGTAAAATGGAGCGGACTCGAGAACATTCCTAAAACAGGAAAAGTAATAATAGCTGCTAATCATCCCCTGGGTGGTTTAGACGGTATGGCATTAATACATACTGTTAGTCAGGTGAGACATGATACCGTTTTTTTTGTGAACGACATTTTAAAAAATCTGGAGAACTATGGTGATTTGTTTGTCGGCGTAAATAAAATCGGAAGCACAGCTAAATCAGGATTGAAAGTTGTGGTAGATGAATATTCCACCGAAAAAGCCATTCTTGTTTTTCCGGCAGGATTAGTTTCGCGGAAACAAAGAGGAAAAATACGCGACCTTGAATGGAAAAAAAGTTTCGTAGCTAAAGCCATGCAATACGGAAGTCCGATTATACCGACTTTCATTCACGGACAAAACTCAAAGTTCTTCTACAATTTTGCCATGTGGCGCAAACGTTTAGGTATAAAAGCAAACATCGAAATGTTTTTTCTTCCCGATGAAATGTTTTCTGCAACTAATAAGGATATTCATATTCAGTTCGGTCCGCCTATTCCCGCCTCTCTTCTTGATGATTCGCGAACTCAGCGCCAATGGGCTCAAATCATTAAAGAATATATTTATACCCCCAGCTTTTTAAAAGGCCAGACTTTTGAAGACTACCTGAAACACCACAAGATTCATAAGCATTAAGCTGTTGAAAATTCTGAGAATTAATTACCATCTGTTTTTATTTGCTTTGTAAATTCATGACATGAATGCACGTGCCCGGCAATTCGAAAAAAACTGTGATGTGTTAAAGAAATACATTCCGGAGCCTGTTGTTGAAACCATGGCCATGTGGATTGTGGATTATGATTTCAAATTGAAGATTAAAAAAGAACGCAGCACGAAATTGGGCGACTACTCTTCGCCGCAAAAAGGAATGAATCATGTGATCACCGTTAATCATAACCTAAATAAATATTCTTTTTTAATTACGCTTATTCACGAAGTAGCGCACCTCACCACCTTTAATAAATTTAAAAATACGGTTGCCCCGCACGGACAAGAATGGAAAAATGAATTCAAAATGCTGATGCAGCCCTTTTTGGTGCCGGAAGTTTTTCCGATTGATGTGTTATATGCCATCCGCCAATACATTCAAAATCCTGCAGCTTCGAGTTGTACGGATACACATTTGCTGAGAACATTAAAACTGTATGATGAAAATGAAGGACAGGTTTTTTTAGAATACCTTCCTTACAAAAGTGTGTTTTTGTATAACGGCAATAAAGTTTTTCAAAAAGGCGAACGCATTCGCAAACGTTTCCGTTGCATAGAAATTTCAACGGGAACAATATATCTGTTTAATCCTTTAACTGAGGTGGAACTTTTCGAAGAGCTAGCGGACAATCAATGAAGTAGGTAAAACTATCATCGACTTGTTTTCTTTTTTGCCATCAATAATATCAAGCGTTAACAAAGTTGCATTACGTCCAATGTCATCAACCGGTTGTGATACTGATAAAATTGGTTTGTCAACGAGGTTAAATAATTCGATGTCGTCGAAACAAGCTAATTTAATTTTATCGTAGTATTTCGAGATGGATTTATCCTTCAGCGCTTTTAATGCCGCTGTAGCCAGGTGGTTATTTAAAGCATAAATAGCATCTAAATCGGGGTGCAGATAAAATATTTTCTTTAATGCGCTTAAAGTGTCTTCCTGAATTTTATTGAAATTAATCGGAACAATAAACTCATCGCTTAAATTCAGATTATGTTTCTCAACCGAATCGGTGTAACCTTTAATACG
>CAZRNW010000119.1:5788-9006 GCA_964601535.1 uncultured Flavobacteriaceae bacterium | reverse complement strand
GCGAAAAAGGAAAAGTATATGCCTCAGAGAGCATCGAATCCTTATTGCCCCTGATGTTTAACCGTAAGTATCTGAAGTAAAGACAGTTATCTTTGATGTAAAATCACTAAATTCTGCTAATTTTGTAGCTATAAACACATAGTTTTTATGTCGAAAACTGCGGTAGAAAAGAAATTAAAGTTCACCAAAGAACAATATTTGAAATGGTACGAATCAATGTTATTGATGCGCCGCTTCGAAGAAAAAACCGGACAAGTTTATGTTCAGCAAAAAATTAAAGGTTTTTGTCATTTGTACATCGGACAAGAAGCCATTGTTGCGGGAACTGTCAGCGCAACAAAAAAAGAAGATAAACATATTACTGCTTATAGGGATCACGCGCATCCAATTGGTTTAGGTTTGCATCCAAAATATGTAATGGCAGAAATGTATGCAAAAATTACGGGTTGCAGCAAAGGCAAAGGCGGCTCGATGCATATTTTTAGTAAGGAACATAATTTTGTTGGCGGACACGGAATAGTAGGAGGGCAGGTACCGTTAGGAGCAGGCATTGCATTTGCAGAAAAATATTTGGGAACAGATAACGTTTGTGTTTGTTCGATGGGAGATGGTGCCGTTCGTCAGGGTGCATTGCACGAAGCTTTCAACATGGCCATGACCTGGAAGTTACCTGTGATTTTTATTGTGGAGAATAATATGTACGCGATGGGAACTTCTGTTGAACGTACCAGTAACGTTCATGATCTTTGGAAATTAGGTTTAGCCTATGATATGCCAAGCAAACCGGTTGATGGTTTAACTGTTGAAGCAGTTCACGAAGCGATGGAAGAAGCAGTAGCGCGTGCACGCAGAGGAGATGGACCAACATTTTTAGAAATGAAAACGTATCGTTACAAAGGTCACTCGATGAGCGATGCTCAAACCTACAGAACGAAAGAGGAAGTAAAAGAATATCAGAAAGCAGACCCGATTGAAAAAGTAATTGATACACTGAAAAAAAATAAATGGATTGATGACGCTGAGATAGAAAAAATGGAAGAGAAAATTAAGGAGTTGGTAAACGAGTCTGTTAAATTTGCTGAAGATAGCCCGTATCCGGATGCATCAGAATTATATAATGATGTATATATGGAACCGAATTACCCTTTTATCCAAGAATAATTTATGGCAGAAATTGTAAGAATGCCCAAACTAAGTGATACAATGACCGAAGGAGTCGTTGCGAAGTGGCATAAAAAAGTTGGTGATAAAGTGAAGAGCGGTGATTTGTTAGCTGACATTGAAACCGATAAAGCCACAATGGAATTCGAATCTTTTCAGGACGGTGTTTTATTGCACATTGGCGTTCAGGAAAAACAAGGTATTGCTGTTGATGGTATAATTGCTGTTTTAGGAAAAGAAGGAGAAGACGTTTCAAAAATATTAGCTGAAGCCGGAACTCCGAAAACAGAAACTAAAAAAGAAGAAACAAGTATTGGTTCAAATGGAACAGGCAATGTCACATCGAGTGTAGTCGAGATACCAAAAGGAGTTGAAGTCGTTCGTATGCCGAAGTTAAGTGATACGATGACGGATGGTGTTGTAGAAAAATGGCACAAGAAAGTCGGTGATAAAGTAAAGAGCGGGGAATTATTGGCAGATATTGCAACCGATAAAGCCACTATGGAATTTGAATCTTTCCAGGATGGTGTTTTAATTCATATTGGTGTTGAAGCAGGAAAAAGTGTTCCCGTTGATGGCATCATCGCGATATTAGGAAAAGGCGGAGAAGATGTGAAGAGTATTCTCGCTGCGATTGGAACTAATGATTCAAGTCAAAAGGCAGAAGTTAAAAGTCAGACGGAAAGTGGCACTAAGCAGTTGGCAGTAAGCAGTACTTCTGCTGTTGTAACAAAAACATCAACTGTTTCAAATCAAAACACAAATGGAAGAATAAAAGCTTCTCCATTAGCAAAAGCATTAGCAAAAGATAAGGGCATTGATTTAAGCCGCGTAAGTGGTAGTGGTGATAACGGACGTATTACCAAATTTGATATTGAAAATTACAAAGGCGGTGGGGGAACAAAATCAAATTTCGTTGGTGTTGAAAGTTATACCGATGAACCGGCATCGCAAATGCGTAAAGTGATTGCGAAACGTTTATTGGAAAGTAAAAATGGGGCACCGCATTTCTATTTGAATATAGAAGTGGATATGGACAGTGCGATTTCAAGCCGCGAAGCCATTAATAAAGTTAGCGATGTAAAAGTTTCTTTTAATGATTTGGTTATTAAAGCTTGTGCATCTGCATTACGCAGACATCCGCGTGTAAACAGTTCTTGGATGGGCGATAAGATCAGAATCAATCATCATATTCATATTGGAATGGCGGTTGCGGTTGAAGATGGTTTATTGGTTCCTGTTATACGTTTTGCGGATGGAAAAGGAATTTCTGATATCGCGGCTGAGACAAAAGATCTAGGTAAACGTGCAAAGGAGAAAAAATTACAGCCAAACGATTGGGAAGGAAATACATTCACCGTTTCTAATTTAGGAATGTTTGGCATCGAATCATTTACCTCAATAATAAATTCACCGGAGTCTTGTATACTTTCAGTTGGCGCTATCAGACAAGTTCCTGTTGTAAAAAATGGAGCGGTTGTTCCCGGTAATACGATGATGTTAACTTTAGCTTGCGACCACCGCAGTGTTGATGGCGCAACAGGCGCAGCATTTCTGCAAACATTAAAGACATTTATTGAGAATCCGGTAATGATGTTCATCTAAACTCATGGAAGCATTCGTAAAATCAGAAATAAAAAACGGGATAGGAACAATTACTTTTTTCCATCCGCAAAGTAATTCAATGCCGGGCGAGCAATTACGTAATTTAGCGGCTGAGGTTGAGAAATTAGGTAAAGATAATTCAGCAAAAGTTATTGTTTTAAAGAGTGAAGGAGAAAAAGCTTTTTGTGCAGGCGCGAGCTTTGATGAATTAATTGCTATTAAAGATATTGAAACAGGAATAAAATTTTTCTCGGGTTTCGCAGCTGTAATTAATGCGATGCGCAAAGCTCCTAAATTTGTGATTGCGCGCGTGCAAGGAAAAGCAGTTGGCGGAGGAGTTGGAATTGCTTCAGCTGCTGATTATACCTATGCAGTTGATTCCGCTTCCGTAAAACTAAGTGAACTCGCTGTTGGTATTGCAGGTCGTCGCGTCATCGTCGGCTTCACCCGTG
>CAZRNW010000119.1:0-5778 GCA_964601535.1 uncultured Flavobacteriaceae bacterium | reverse complement strand
AATGTCTTCTTTTTGTCAGCTCACTATTAACGCCACCGAATGGCAAACGGCTCAATGGGCAAAAGAAAAAGGTTTGTATGCTGAAGTTTTTTCAAGTGCTGCAGACATGGACAATGCTTTGCATACTTTAGCAAGCAGATTATCTGCAAGTAATCCGGAAGCGATGGCGATGCTTAAAAAAGTGATGTGGGAAGGAACTGAGAACTGGGACAATCTTTTAATTGAACGCGCAGGCATGAGCGGTAAATTGGTTTTATCAGATTTTACAATCAACGCTATCAATATTTTTAAAGCGAAAGCTTAAATGAAACCCATCATTTTACTGCACGGTGCCATCGGAGCGAAAGATCAATTGGAACCTTTGGCAAAGGAACTTTCCTCTATTGGGTATCAAACTTATTCTTTAAATTTTTCAGGGCACGGACAAACACCTTTCCAAACTAATTTTGGGATACAGCAATTTGCAGATGAACTATTGGAATTTGTTGTGAAAACACATTTGATTCGTCCTGCTATTTTTGGTTACAGTATGGGAGGCTATGTGGCTTTATACCTTGCTTCTCAAAAACCGGGACTGTTTAACGAAATCATAACACTCGGTACAAAATTTGAATGGAGTCCGGAGATTGCAGCGAAGGAAACAAAAATGCTCGACGCAAAAACAATTTCTGAGAAAGTGCCAAAGTTTGCCTCTGCCTTACAAGTACGTCATGGAAACGATTGGGAATTGCTTTTACAAAAAACATTAGAGATGATGATGGATTTGGGAAATAATAATTTATTGAATCCCAATACCTTTTCCCAAATAAAAAATAAAGTACTTATTGGTTTGGCCGACGGCGATACCATGGTGAGTGTTGAAGAAACCGATAACGCCGCTTCTAAAATTGTTGGTGCCGAGCGTTATACTTTGCGAAACACAAAACATCCGATTGAGACTGTAAATACTGTTGAGCTGGCAGAGGTGATAAATAAACTTATTGCATGAAAGAAAAATTATTTTCAAAAGGCGACAAAGCCCCTGCGGAATATTTTGTTGGAGAGGTCTGGATAAAAGTTTTGGTAGCACCAACAGAGCCTTTTGATACTGTTATTAATGATGTAGTATTTGCACCCGGCGCCAGAACCAATTGGCACACACATCCCGGGGGACAAATTTTAATTTGTACTGAAGGTGTCGGCTATTATCAGGAAAAAGGAAAATCAATTCAATTGTTGCATAAAGGTGATGTTGTAAAAATACTTCCGGGCGTTGAACATTGGCACGGGGCTTCATCTGAAAGCGAATTCACCCACATCGCCATTAATCCAAGCACAAGTAAAGGCGGAGTAAACTGGTTGGAAAAGGTTACTAATGAAGAATACGATAATTTATCCACATAAAAATATTTTCTCTGCGAAACTCTGCGTCTCTCTGCGAGAAATTTTTTATAGATTACTCCCCTTTAAACTCCGGCTTACGTTTTTCTAAAAAAGCATTTACGCCTTCTTTATAATCGTAAGTGTGTGTAGCTTCTGTCTGGATAAAACTTTCGAATTGCAACTGTTTATCGTAAGTGTTATAAGAACTTTCATTTAATAATCGTTTTGTAAGTCCTATACCTTTGGTTGGCATGTTTGATAAATTGGTGGCAAGCCTCATTGTTTCTTCTCTAAAGTTTGCATCATCATACATTTTATAAATCATTCCCATTTGCAAAGCTTCGGCGGCGCTTACTTTATCGCCGGTCATCATTAAAGCAGTTGCACGTTGAATGCCAATAATACGTGGCAAGAAAAATGTCCCGCCGCTATCCGGTATCAAACCAATTTTACTGAAGGCCTGAATAAAACTTGCTGAAGCAGTCGCCACCACAATATCACAGGCAATGGCAATGTTTGCACCTGCACCCGCAGCAACACCATTCACCGCACCAATTATTGGTTTTTCAATTTTACGCAAACGCATAATGAGCGGATTGTAATGCTCATCCACAATTCTTTTAATACCAATTCCGTTTGGGTCGATAGCTTCTGCTAAATCTTGTCCGGCGCAAAATGCTTTTCCGTTCCCGGTTAAAACAATGCAGCGGCAATTTTTATCATTCTCAGCTTCATCTAAAGCCGCGTGAAGTTCTAAAGACATTTCACGGTTAAAGCTATTGAATTTGTCGGGACGGTTTAAAGTAATGATGGTTACTTTATCTTTTTTTTCTGTGGTTATTAGGCTCATGATTCAAATATACAAATTTTCGTCTTCGGCGACGTCCGCAAAAAACATCCCCCGTCTACACCTACGGTGGACGGTCCTTCTAAGGGGCAATGCTTCTCGGTTGTTTGTACAAATACACGTAAAATTCCCCCTTTGAAGGGGGACGTCCGACGAAGTCGCTGACGGGGGATGTTTTATTCACATCTCATTTCTTCTCTAAAAAATCCCAGCTTATAATGCCGAAAGTGCATCTTCTGTTCTTGGCATGTAATTCTTCTTTTTGTTTTTTGGTCTTTGCTTTTTTAATTATGTTTTCATTCACTAAAAGCCTGGTGGCGCCGTATCCTTTAGTAACCAAATGTTTTTCATTGATGCCTGCTTTCACGAATTCATTCTTTAAGGACTCCGCACGTAATTGGGAAAGCGGAATCGGATCAGTTTCATTAAAGTCTGCATGTCCGCTAATCTGTAAAACCACTTTAGGATCATTTTTAAAATATTCTACCATTACTTTAATGCCTTCTTTCGGAAAAACAACCAAAGAATCATATTTAAAGTAACCTGGCCCAGAAGGTAAAGGCAAAGTATCTAAAACTGGAGTATTAAATTTAAAAATGAATGGCGGAAAAACAATTCCGCAGACTAAAGCAGGAACAACTTTGAAATTTTTTGATAGGTGTTCAGCCAATACAGAATCGTTTACAACAAAAGCTTTCATTTCTCTGGAAGCTAAATAACCATTCCCAGGGTTGATAAATGATGAAGTGTATTTAGAGGTTTCAATAGAAACTGTAAATGTTTTGAAATTACATTTTCTGAAGCAGTAAGAGTAATAACCATTTGTATCACTTAATGACTCCATTTCTAAACCGTTATTGGTCCGCAAAAGTACTTTGACATTTTTCACAGGATAGATTGTATCCGTGTTATCTTTTATAATACCTGAAACCTGAAGTTTGCAGTTCTGCGCGTAAAATGTGGTACTCAATAAAAAAATGAAGAGAATATAGAAGAGATTATGTTTCATAAACAGTGGTTTCGACAAGCTCAACCACCGCATTCGTTGAGCCGGTGCCTGAGCTTGTCGAAGGCAGTCGGTTACAAAATATTACTCTAATATGATTTTCTTATTCACCGAAAAATCTTCGCCGGTAATTTTTACGAAATAAATCCCTTTAGCGAAATTGTTTACATCAATGCTACTGCTGTTTTTTGCAGAATAAATTTCTTTTCCTGCCAGATCAAATAATTGCACCAGCGAAATATCAAACCTCGAACTGATATTTATTTTATCTGTCACCGGATTTGGATAAACAGTAACCACATCAATAGTTCCTAATTCTTTTATAGAAGTTGGCATCGGAGGGTTGGTGGTCATTTTTTGTGTATGCGTCCAGCTATGAACGCCATCATTTACTACCCATGCATATGTTGCAACTTTCGAACCTTCGCCCGGCCATGGATTCATGTAATAAACATTATTGGAAGCGGAATAACCTTCACCCAAAATAAAATGTCCGCCGCCGCTTGTCCAGCCCCAGCGGATAACAAAAGGTCTGTTATTATTTATTTCAGTTTGTATGGCTGAAACCGAAATGGTATTTGAAATATTGGAAACACCAATGCTTCCAAACTGCATTAAAATATCATCAATACTTCCAGCGTAACCCCACATATAGTTCCAGTAATTGCATCCGGCCGTTGCGGTGCTGCAGCAATTCATACTGCCAAAATTATGCCAGGTTGCAACAGTGCGTGTGTATTCTGCAATCTGACATTGTGTGGTACTTAAACCATAATGTGTTAAAATACAATTACTGCAAGCCGACCAACACCATTGGTTTTGCACCTGTATAACCGTTGGTAAACCTAAAACTGTTTGTGATTTTACTCCAACCGAAACAAAAATCACTAATACTAAAAAAATCTTTTTCATATTAATTTTCTTTTATGTCGGTTATTGAATAAAAATTATTTTCGAAGAGTTTAAGGTATTTTTTATTCGGAGCATTAGCAGTTTCATCAAATAAATAATCTGATTGGGTATTTAAAACTTTTAAAATCGAAAGCTTTGCGTCTTTATCAAATGAAGAAGTTGAACAGCTTAAAGTTTTAGATAATTCATTGGCGCCGAAATCAGCCATCATTAAATCGCCATCATTCACATAAACTGTAAATAATCCGCGGGGTTTGCCTTTTTCGTTTACAGCGAGTACACGGTAATTATCAGTTTTGACAAAGGCACCGTTAGCTAAAACATATTCCGCAAAAACTCTTGTGAAATTTAAAGTCTGGATTTCTTCTTTAGAAGTAAAACCAAAGTCCGCCAGTTTATTAGCAGGTATATCGCCCGCTAGTTTTAAATAATTAGCTTTTGTGAATTCAAGAATTTGTTTGTCGGATTGCGCAAACTGATTCAGGAATAAAACACAGAAGAGAAGGGTAAAGATTTTTTTCATGCGAGTTTATTTTAAATTTCAAACCAGTGGTTTCGACTCCGCTCAACCACCGTTTATTTTACGGTGCCTGAACGGAGCCGAAGGCACATTCATTAAAAGTCGTGACTCAATTGGTTGGTTGCTTTCTGTAAAATTTCGAAAGCATTTTCAGCCATTAAGTTTTCTTTATCTAAAGTAGGATTTATTTCCACCATTTCAAAACACACGATTTTTTTACTCCGCATGATGTAGTAAATCAAATTTCCTGCTTCTTTTTCGGTAATTCCGTTTGGCACAGGAGTTCCTGTTCCGCTTGAGATACGCGAATCCATACTATCAACATCAAAGCTCACATAAATTAAATCGCAATGGTCTAGGTAATTTAAAGAATCAATCGCAACACGCTCAACTGCTTTTTTACGGATTTCCTGTAAATTGAAAACGCGGATTTTATGTTTCTTAATAATATAATCTTCCTGTGGTTCGTAATCACGCAAAGCAATATACACCAAATCATTCGGCTGTACTTTTGGTGCAATACCACCGAGGTTTTTTAATTTTTCCCAATACTCAATCGTTTCATCATCGGGTTTGTTTTGCTGGCGGTCGATGTTGTCTTCGCCTAAAATACAAGCAATCGGCATACCGTGCATGTTTCCGCTGGGTGTTGTATAAGGCGAATGTAAATCAGCATGTGCGTCAATCCAAATTACACCAACACGTTTTTCAGGGTAAGCCATTTTAATTCCGGAAATAGTTCCAAGCGCAGAACTATGATCACCTGCTAGAACAATTGGAATTTCATCCTTGCCTAAAATTTTCGCAATCTCTTTCGCGAGACGTTCATTTAAATTGTAAATACCTTTAATACGTTTTGCGTAATCGTGCACAACAGGTTCAAGCAACAAATGATTTTCACTTGGAATTTCAACCGATTTAAATCTTCTGAAAAAAGGAGAACCAAAATCCAGCGCAGCAATTTTAATGGCATCAATCCCCATACTCGAGCCACGGGTTCCGGCACCAATTTCACTCTTCACTTCAACCCACTCCATTCATCATGAAACGCTCGATGATCCAGCGCAGGCAGGACGCCGAGCGCGAACGAATAGAACTCTGCAACGCCGCGCTTCGCCGCGTGGCGCGACG
>CAZRNW010000118.1:0-9010 GCA_964601535.1 uncultured Flavobacteriaceae bacterium | reverse complement strand
TAGCTTCAATTTTTCTGTCGCACCCACAACCACATCCTCACCTTCTATTTTTGCAATTTGTTCCGGTTTTAATTGAGCGTAACATCCGACAATCGCTACAAAAGCTTCAGGATTATTATTTAATGCCTGTTTTACAATCTGCTTACATTCTTTATCGGCATTCTCTGTAACAGAACAAGTATTTATAACATAAACATCGGCAGGTTTCGAGAAATCAACTTTATTAAAACCTTTTTCCACCATCAAACGCGCAATAGTTGAGGTCTCGGAGAAATTTAATTTACATCCGAGGGTATGAAAAGCGACTGTTTTCCCTGAAAAAGGCATGGGCGCAAAGATAAATAATTATTAGTGAATCAATACATTAGCCCTGAAAGTTGATTTCTTGTTAATAAAACTTCCAATAAATATTGAAAGTTTGAGAAATCCGCCATATCTTTACTTCAGATTAGAAACCATGAATTACAACGAAGCAAAAGATAAATTCATTCAAACCTGGGGAACACTAGGCAGCAGTTGGGGTATCAGCCGCACCATGGCACAGGTTCACGCTTTATTATTAATTAGTCCGGATGCTTTAAGTACAGAAGACGTGATGGAACAATTAAAAATTTCGCGCGGTAATGCTAACATGAATTTGCGCGAGTTGTTAGATTGGGGTTTGGCTTATAAAGAATTAAAAAGTGGCGACCGTAAAGATTTTTTTGTGGCAGAAAAAGATATCTGGAAAGTCGCAAAACAAATTATTAAAGAACGCCGTAAACGTGAAATTGAGCCAGTGTTAAATGCGTTAGAAGAATTAAAAGGTGTGAAAGGGGAGAAGAACGATAAAAGACATAAAGCCTTTGTGGATGCAGTAACTAATATTGAAAGAGTAGTGGAGAAAGCCGATTTCGCTTTTGATAAGGCGGTAAAACTGGATGAAAACGCAATTGTAAGCGCGCTGTTTAAATTATTTAAGTAAAAAAATTTATCAATATGTTTCAATAAATATTGAAAGTTCAATAACTCACAAGGAAAATGTACAACATAACAGCATATTTAATTTATCTCTCACTAAGTCTTGTCACCGTTATATGGGTCGGCAAAATCCTTCACCGGAATGGTAAAGATTATTTGTTTGTTGAGTGCACCGATAAACACATGGCTGAAGCTTCGAATAATTTTTTGTATGTAGGCTATTGTCTTGTTAACACCGGTTTCGCATTTTATTTCCTTAACACCTGCGAAACACTTTTAAATTTTGCTGATGTTCTCGAATTCATTACACACACCACAGGCATCATCTATACCTCATTGGGCATTGTCCATTTTTTGAATATGCTCTTTGTACCAAAAATAGTAAACGGAATTACCAATAAACGGAATATTAACCAGCCGCGTACCAACACGGCACAAAACAAAAAGTCATGAACTACAATGTAATTGCCTATTTGGTTTACATACCCGTAACCCTGGGCTTAAGTATCTGGATTGCAAAAACACTCCACAAAAATTCAAAAGTATTCTTAATCGACGCTTTTAAAGGAAGGGATTTAACGGCTGCTGCAACGAATAATTTATTGCAGACAGGTTTTTATCTTTTAGCTTTCGGAACCGCCTTTTTAAAAATGCGTATCCGCGAAAATCCCCGCTGGGAAAATAACCGAATGATTTACGATTATTTGCACACCACTCAACAAACAATTGAAGAATTAGCAATAAAACTCGGAAGTTTTACTTTAGTTTTAGGTCTTTTATTATTCATCAACTTTTTCATCATGCTCATTTTACCAAAACCTAAAGCACAACAAGTACAAACTATCAACGTGAACAATGAAACCAATAATTAAACGTCATGAAAAAGTTAGTAATAGCAGGCGGTACGGGATTTTTGGGTGATGCACTCATTCATTATTTCGGAAAAAAATTTGATGAGTACATCATCTTAACCCGGACTCCTCATAAAAACAGCGGCAAGGTCAACTATATTTTGTGGGATGCAAAAACTATTGGCGATTGGTCGCAATATTTAGAAAATGCAACGTGTGTAATTAATCTCTGCGGAAAAAGTGTGGATTGCAGATATACCGATAAAAACAAAGCTTTAATATTTTCTTCACGTCTCGATTCCACAGCCGTACTTGGAAAAGCCATTGCAGCTTGTAAAAACCCTCCTGAGGTTTGGATGAATGCAGCTTCTGCTACTTATTACAGATATAGTGAAGATAAAGTAATGACAGAAATTGACGGTGAAGTAGGAGAGGGTTTTTCGGTTGAAGTCTGTAAAGCCTGGGAAAAAGTTTTTAATGAAGCACAAACACCGAACACAAGAAAAATAAATCTGCGTATATCGATGGTGATGGGAAAAAATGCAGGTGTATTTCCTGTGCTCAGAAAATTAACCAAACGTTTTCTTGGCGGAAAAATGGGTTCGGGCATGCAATATGTGAGCTGGATACATGAAAGAGATTTTTGCAGAATGGTGGAATGGCTGATAGAAAATAAAAATGCAGCCGGACCATACAACGTAGCTGCTCCAAATCCAATACGTAACAAAGACATGATGGAATTGTACAGAAAAGAACTAAGAGTTCCGTTTGGTCTGCCCGCCACAGCCTGGATGCTTGAAATAGGAGCTTTCTTTATAAAAACAGAAACAGAATTAATTTTGAAAAGCAGAAATGTAATTTCTGACAGGGCAATGAAAGAAGGATTTGAATTTAAGTTTAAAACAATGGAAGAGTGCATTAAAAATTTAGAAGCAAGGTTTACCTAGCATGACGAAAATAATTCTGCATACTAAAATAATTGCTCCGGTTGAAAGATGTTTCTTGCTTTCACTCTCAGTTGATTTACATAAAGGAAGCACCGCTCAAACTAACGAAAAAGCAATAGCGGGCGTGACTAGCGGATTAATGCAATTAAATGATGTGGTGACATGGGAAGCGAAACATTTTGGAATTGTACAGCATTTCACTTCAAAAATTACAGTGTATCAAAAACCAAATTATTTTGTCAGCGAAATGCAAAAAGGGGCTTTTAAAAGATTCCATCATCAACACATATATAAAACGGAAGGCTCTGATTGTATTATGACTGATGAATTAGATTTTGAGGCGCCTTTGGGAATTCTTGGAAAAATTGCAATGACTTTAGCTGTTAAAAATCACATTAAGAAATTATTGTTAACGAGAAACGAATTTATTAAGAGTGTTGCTGAAAGTGACGAGTGGAAAAAATATTTAAGGGAAGTTTAAGAAAAGAATTCCTATATTTATTCTTATAAAATTTATTCCTATGAGTTCTCGCCGTCATTTTGTTAAGAATACTGCTTTGCTTTCTTCTCTGGCTTTGTTAAATCAGTCGTTCACGCCAATAAATGATTTAGTAAATCCAATACCCAAATTAAAAGCAAAACGTTTAAAAGGGGGAGACACTATTGCAATCACATCTCCGGCAGGAGCGGTTTGGGATGATGCTCAGGTTGAAAAATTTTCCGGTATTCTGAAAGGTTTTGGTTTTAACGTTGTTTTAGGAAATACTCTTAAAGTTAAAACAGGTTATTTTTCGGGGACAGATGAAGAACGAGCAAAAGAACTCAATGGTTATTTCGCTGATAAAAACATAAAAGGAATTTTTTGCATGAAAGGCGGCTGGGGTTGTGCCCGCATCCTTGATAAATTGGATTACAAATCAATTTCCCAAAACCCAAAAGTTTTAATCGGCTTCAGCGATATCACCACTTTACTCAACGCTATTTACGTTAAGACAGGATTAATTACTTTTCATGGTCCTGTTGGCAATTCTGGCTGGAATGATTGGACGAGCTCTGTTTTTAAAAGTGTAATCATGAATGGAGAACAAACTGTTTTTCCGGTTGGACCAAATGAAGAAGATAAAATAATTACCATTAATAAGGGTTCGGCCACAGGAATATTAGTTGGAGGGAACTTAACCGTTGTATCAAGCCTGATAGGTTCAGGCTATTTGCCGGATTGGAAAGGAAAAGTTTTATTTCTGGAAGAAACCAAAGAAGAACCATATCGTATCGACAGAATGCTTACACAATTAAAGCTTGCCGGTGTTTTAAAACAATTAAACGGAATTGCCATTGGTAAATTCGTAAAATGTGAAGCTGAGGAACCTCATAAAGCTTTTACTTTTATGCAGGTCTTCGAGCAACATTTTAAACAATTAAGTATTCCTGTGTTTTATGGATTGATGACAGGACATATTGAAAATAAATTGACTTTACCTGTTGGGGCAGAGGTGAAGATGAATGCTGAGACCGGAGTTCTTACACTAGCAGAAGCAGCGGTATTATAAACTATAACCAGTTAAATCGTAGATTTCAATCCCGGGATAATATTCTTTAATTATTTCAATCGCTTTTTTCGAACGTACGCCGCTTTTGCAATGTACAACGGTAATTAAATCCGGATTTAATTCAGCAATGCGTTTTTCAATTTCAGAAAGCGGAATATTGATACCGTTTAAATTTTTTACTTCGAATTCATTTTTTTCCCTTACATCAATTAATTGAACATCTTCTTCCTGTTCTAATTGTTTAAAATTCTCAAAAGTCAGAAAATCAGTAACACAGCCAAAATGATATTCGCCAAGTTCCTTGATTGATTTGTTTTTTTCATCCGCTTCAAATTCAAAAGTTGAAATTGAATTAGTGAGCAAATTAAAACTTAAAAGTTTCCCGCTTAAAGGTTCGCCAATTCCTGTAATTATTTTGATAGCTTCTGTTGCCTGCCAGGTTCCGATAATTCCCGGCAAAACACCCAACACACCAACTTCACCGCAGGCAGGCGCTTCTCCTTCGGCCGGAGGTTCCGGAAATAAGCATCGGTAAGTCGGACCATTTTTATAATTTAAAACCGAAACTTGTCCTTCAAATTTATGAATTGCTCCGTAAACAAATGGTTTCTTTAAAATAACACAGGCGTCATTTACTAAATAACGCGTTGCAAAATTATCAGAGCCGTCGATTACCAAATCGTAACCTTCAATAATTGTCAGCGCGCCCTCCTTTGTTAACCTTCCTAAATATGGTTCAATACTTATAAACGGATTTTGTGCAGATAGTTTTTTTTCGGCTACCAGAACTTTTGCCTCACCAATATCTTCAGTACTGTATAAAACCTGCAGCTGTTAAATAGAGGAGGGCAGGAGAACCCAGTCCACCGGCGCCAACTACCAATACTTTTGCGTTCTTTAATTTTAACTGCGCTTCTTCACCGAAGCCTTCTAAAATTAAATGTCTGCTGTATCTTTCTTTTTCTTCTCCGCTTAACATTTATTTTTCTGCTAGTGATGCATCCCAATCTTTCCAAACCGGTTCGTAACCCGCTTGTTTTATCATTTCTGCAATTGCTTTTGTGCTGCGTGCATCATCAATTTCAAATTGTTCGAGTGATTGCGGTTCTACAACATAGCCGCCTGGATTTGTTTTTGATTCGGCACTCATGCTGGTAATTCCTAATTTTATAATATTGTTTCTGAATTTTTCGCTTTCGCGTGTAGAGATAGACAATTCCACTTCTTCATCAAAAATCCGGTAAGCACAAATTAGTTGTACTAATTCTTTATCTGTAATTTCAACTTTTGGCTGTAAACCGCCGGCGTGCGGACGTAATCTCGGAAATGAAACAGAATATTTCGTCTGCCAATAAGTTTTCTCCAAATAATTTAAATGAAGCGCATTAAAAAAACTATCTGTGCGCCAGTCTTCCAAACCAATTAAAACACCGAGTCCTATTTTGTGAATGCCCGCCGCACCTAATCTGTCGGGTGTTTCAATTCTGTAATTGAAATTTGATTTTTTTCCTTTCGGATGGTGTTTTTTGTAATCCTCTTTGTGATAAGTTTCCTGATAAACCAAAACTGAATTTAAACCTAAACCTGCTAATTCTTTATATTCATTTTCATCTAAAGGCTGAACTTCCATTGAAATGTTTGAGAAATGAGGAGAAATTAATTTCAAAGTATTTTTAAAATAATCTATACCTACAATTTGGTTTGCTTCTCCTGTTACCAATAAAATATGTTTGTAACCTTGTTGTTTGATGTATTCTGTTTCTTTTAAAATTTCTGAATCAGTTAAAGTCCGCCTCGGTAATTTATTATCAAAACTAAAGCCGCAATAAGTACAAATATTCTGACATTCATTGGAGAGATACATTGGAATATACATCTGAATTGTATTTCCGAAACGTTTTAAAGTAAGTTGCCTGCTCAATTGCGCCATTGGTTCGAGGTAATCCGCAGCGGCCGGAGAAATTAATGCTTTAAAATCTTCTAAAGTTCTTTTTTGTTTATGCAAAGCCTCTTCCACATCTGTTTTTGTTTTTGAATAGATGCTTTCTTTGGTTTCATCCCAATTATAAGATTCGAATATATCTTTAAACGTCATTCTGTTTGTTTCTCGCAGAGGTTCGCAGAGTTTTAATCTAAGAAAGCCGTTAGCGGACTACTAGCCTCCGCAAAGTTTTTTGCTTTGGCGAGTTTTGCTTCAAAGGCCATTCTTCCAGCTTCAACAGCCATTTTAAAGGCAATTGCCATTTGCACAGGATTTTCTGAAACTGCAATTGCGGTATTTACTAAAACAGCATCAGCGCCTAATTCCATTGCTTTCGCTGCATCCGACGGAGAACCAATTCCTGCATCAATAACAACGGGCACTTTGCTTTGTTCAATTATTATTTCTAAAAAATCAATAGTCTTTAAACCTTTATTGCTTCCAATAGGAGAACCTAAGGGCATAACTGCAGCCGTGCCTACTTCTTCTAATCGTTTACACAAAACTGGATCAGCGTGAATATAAGGCAACACAATAAATCCCAACTTCACCAATTCTTCCGCAGCTTTTAAAGTTTCAATCGGATCAGGTAATAAATATTTTGGATCAGGATGAATTTCTAATTTTAACCAATTTGTTTCTAAAGCCTCACGCGCTAATTCAGCAGCAAAAATGGCTTCTTTTGCATTACGTACGCCTGAAGTATTCGGCAATAAATTAAATTGCGGGTGACTTAAATGTAATAAAATATCATCCTGCTCATTTTGTACATCCACACGTTTTAAAGCAACGGTTACCAATTCAGAACCACTTTCTAAAAGTGCTTCACGCATCAGGTCGCTGCTTTTAAATTTACCGGTGCCGGTAAACAAGCGTGAATTAAATATTTTATCCGCTATTTTTAACATGTTGTAAAAATTGAAGAGTTAATTGATTCATTAATTTTGTTAACTGTTCCTGACATATTTTCTGCATTAGCAATTAGTCCGGATACAGCAATACCATAAACACCTGTTCCCATAACAGATTTTACTTCTTCCAATTCAATTCCGCCAATGGCAATAACAGGAATAGAAATATTCCGTTTCATGTATTCATCCATTATGCTTCGGTATCCTTCTAAACCTAAAACAGGACTTAATTTTTGTTTAGTGGTAGTAAATTTAAAAGGACCAACGCCAACATAATTCGCGCCTGACTTAAAATGAAGTTCGATATCATCAATTGTATTAGCGGTGCCTCCAATAACGAAATCGTTACCTAAAATTTTACGCGCTTCAGTTACACTCATATCTTCCTTTCCAAGATGCACACCATGTGCTCCAATTTCTTTTGCAATAAGCGGGTAGTCGTTAATTATTAACTTACAATTATGTAAGTTACAAATATGTAAGGCGGCTTTAGCGAGTTCCAAAACTTCTTTCTCACTTTTATTTTTTACACGGAGCTGAATCCATTTCACACCGGCTTCACAGGCTTTTTTAATTCCGTCAATGTGAGATCGTTTTTCAGTTTCCTGAGATATGTATTGTAGTCTTTCCATTTTAATGATGATAAGCCAATAAACTTTTATTAGATGATAATTTCGTTTCAGTATAAATCTTTGCCTTGTGGCAAGCTGTTTTCAAATCCAGACCTAAAGCAATATTTGCAGCTATGGCAGAAGATAAAATACAACCAGAACCGTGTTTGCTGCTTACTTCTTTCTTTTCCGGATGAAAAACAGTTTTATCTCCTTTGTAAAAAAGTTCGTCCACACCTTTTTGTGCATGGTTATTATGTCCGCCTTTTAAATAAACCGCAGTTTGTTTTGAAATTTCTAATGCTTTTTCTTCGTTGCCAAATAATTTTTCAAATTCAGGCAGGTTAGGGGTGATAAGATAAATTCCTTTCAATAAATCTTCGATAGACTCATTATGTTCAAATAATTTAAATCCTGAAGTCGATTTTAAAATTGGATCCCATACAATTTTTACCGATGGATTTTTTGTTTGCACATGTTTTACTAAGTCAAAAAACATTTTGCTATCCTCCACAATTCCTATTTTGAAATCAGTAACTTCAAATTTATCCAGAATAACATTAATTTGTTTTTTAATATCTTCAACCGGAATCCAGTCAATGGATTTTATTTCCGAATCGTTTTGAAAAGTATTGGAAGTAATAACGGCAAATCCATATACCTTGTGTTGTTCGAATACTTTTATATCTGCCAAAACACCTGCGCCTCCGCTGGGGTCGTAACCCGCAATACTCATTACATATGGTCTTTTACTTTCCACTTGTTCCTAATTTTACTAAAGTGTTATAATTTTCAACTGCATCGTCGGTGTTATTCCAGATATATCCTAAAACAACAGCACCGTAATAACCCATTTCATAAACTTTATGAATGTTGGTATGGTCAATACCTCCTAAAGCGAATATTTTTTTTCCGGATAAATGCGCGGGAACTTTTAGCAGTTCCGTATTCTGTTTATAAGCCATTTTTGAAATACTATCGAATACGGGACTAATAAAAACATAATCACAAAAATCAAGCGCCATTCCTGCTTCTTCCCAGGTATGTACAGAACATGAAAAAGTTTGGTCAGACCTTTTTACAAACGAAAATTCCTTAAGGAAACGGAGATGCAGTCCGCCCAAATTCATTTTTTCAAAAATTCCCTGTTGATGATGAATCACCATCCGCGATAATTCATCTTTCGAAAAATGTTTGAG
>CAZRNW010000117.1:0-9044 GCA_964601535.1 uncultured Flavobacteriaceae bacterium | reverse complement strand
TCCATATCTGCAATTAGTTTACAGGGAACAATATTTCCGCTCCAGTTAATCTGATGTGTGATGTGTACGATTTTAGTTTTAGAAGTCATTGCATCCTGATACAATTTCACATAAGCTTTATCATCTTCCAGCGGTTGGGGAATATCAATCCATACTAATTTAATACCATCACGTTTCTCGCGCTGTTTCCAGGCGTTCATCATGTTGGGATAATCGTATTTACTCAACACCACTTCATCACCCGCTTTTAAGTTCAAACCAAAAATCACAGTATTCAATCCTTCAGTTGCATTTCTGTTGATTGCAATTTCTTCTGCATCTACGCCGCATATTTCAGCTAGTTTCTCACGCAAACCTTCGCGGCCTGCATCCAATATACGCCACATATAATACGAAGGTGCTTCGTTGCAATATTGGTAATAACGGATATGGGCATCCTGAACAACTTTGGGCTGAGGACTAACACCACCGTTATTTAAATTAATCATATTAGGAGTAACAGTAAAACTCTCACGTACCCATCCCCAAAAATCTTCATCGGAAGCAACGGCTTCAGGACTTAAATTATGAATACGGTTAACTTGATTTTCAAGTTCGGCAGCGTAAACTTTATCTACAGATGATAAAAAAGTTAAACCGGCTGTTCCGGCAACTGACTTAAGAAAAAAATCGCGGCGATCCATAGGATTTAAATTTAACTAAAGATATAAAATTAATGGGAAAATCAATTGAAAGAAGATTAAAAAGCTCAAGCCTTAATTAACCACTACTTTTACAGTATAATTCACTCCCTCAGCAGAAAATGTGCAAAAGTAAAGGCCTTTCGAAAGCTTTTCTTTCATATGCAATTCAACCAGATTATGATCGATTGACTGCGAATAAAACACATTATTATAAACTTCCTTGCCCTTTTCATCCCGAAGTGTAACGAGCACTTCGTGATTATTTTCAATACCGCTGAAATCAATCGTAAAATCGCCGCTATTCGGATTAGGGAAAATTGAAAATACAGTTTTTCCGTTCTGCTTTTCAAAAGTCACGCTAACCATATTGAATTCTTTTTCCTTCTTATTGAAATCTGTTTGTCGTAACTTATAATAAGAAGTACCATTGAGCGGGTTAGTATCAATGAATTCATAATTTTTTATTGTGTTTGAATTACCGCTGCCTTTTACCTGACCGATTTCGTTGAAACTGATTGCATCTGCTGAACGCAATAAAGTAAAAAAATCGTTATTAACTTCAGTAGCCGTAGACCAATTAAGCTGAACAGTTTCGTTTTTGGGAGTAGCGGTGAAACTTAATAATTCAACAGGCAAAGGTGTTGTGGTAGAATTAATAGATGCTACTGTAAAAAATACGCCCCCTGTAGTTGGTAATGATGCCGTAAAATATGGGGCAGCATAAGCGCCTGCAATAATAGATGCGCCTGCAAACGAACTTGTACCACTTACAAGTAATCTCAGATCACTTCCGGTCAAAGGAGAAAAACCAGTCATATCAAACGATACCTGAACCGAAGCAGCAATACCGGTTCCGGTTTTTTGATATTTCCAATGTCTTCTTAGTCTAGATTGAATACCTACAGGAACATCAATGAAATCAGCACCTGCTGAAACAGCCGTACCATCATGACCGGTTGCAAAATACGACCTGTCGGCGCTTATTGCCGCTACATTATCTACAATCAACATTCCATTTCCTGTATTGGAACCCGCATCGGCATCCGTACTAATCGATTTTGGCTGGCTAAGCTGACTATCATCATCTCTGCCAATTACTGTCAAATTATTGTGATATGCTGTATTAGCAGTAAAGCTCCAATAATTGGTGGCATCAGAAGCTATGTAATCTCTTTCATCTATTCCTGCTGTTGTTGTATTGTCGTTCAGTGTCACTCCATATTTTGACGCAAGGTAACAGCGTACTTTTTGTAAATCGGTATTCGATAAAATCGTATTGTATATAATTATTTCGCTTAATGAACTATTAAAAAATTCACCATAGGCTGCAGCACCGGTTCTTCTAACACCAACAGTGATATGATCCACATCGCCTGCATTATTACCGAGGGAAACATTGGTTCCTTTAAGATCGGCAACAGTTAAACCATTGCTTTTGCCAACCATAACCACTACATTATCTCTTGTACTGTTAGCAATAGTCGCTTGATTGTTTGTTCCTGCTCCTGCGCCGTTTGGATAAACATACAGATTGGTTCTAGCCCATGTTCGGCTGTTATTGGCGCATCTGCTGTTAAAATACGTACGTGCAGCCGCACCTCCCTGATAAACTGCAAAAAAACTGCCCCCTTCTGTAGCCGGGGAATTATTATACAAATCAACCCTCGCTGTGATGTATTGTAAATATTGTGTTGTTCCGTTGAATGTCAAATAAGGATTATAATTTGCAACCAGGTTATTTGCAACAGAGGCCAATCCTGTTTTGTATACCGGACGCGCTGCGCAAGGAGGAGTTAATGGCAATACATTAATTCCTGAAGATAACCATCCATTCACACTCGTATTGTCCACCTGATTAATTGAATTTGCTTTCAGCCAAAAAGAAAGGTTAGTTGTTCCGAGGCCGCCGGGTGACGAAAGTAAAGAAATTGAAATATCATCTACAATAACGCCACAAGTATTTACATTACCCGGGTTTGTACATCTTAGTGTATGACTGGTAGCAGCATCATTTGTAAAGGTAAACGAGAAGGCTGTCAGTACTACTTGCGTGTTTGGTATTGAAAGTGTATATGTTAAAACACCTGTTGCATCTGTAAATTGCATCTGAAGTGTTGTAGGATTATTAGAAGGGGCGCATCCGTTATTCCTGTAGGCACATCGAAAGGATAAAACGTATTGCTTTGCATTCATAAAACCATTTACCACTTGTTGTGGTGAAGAGGCATTATCCACTTCCATTACATAATTGGTATTGCAAGCCCCCACTAAATAGGTGCTCTCGAAGGTTCCTGCATTAAAAGGGGCTTCCTGTCCATTCCAGTTTGCGTTGTTTGAAATGGTACCATCCACTACAAGGTTTTGGGAAAATGAAATGCTGTAACTAACAAATAAAAGAAATACCGAAATGATTCTTTTCATAATTTAAAATAGTATCTATAAAAATAACGAAAATTATTGGAAAAATCATAGGAAATCAATTGGCTTATTAAATGGCGCATGTGAATTAGTGAATGCATCTAAAATTCTAGTGAAATTTAGATTTTATTGGCTTTAAACCTTAATTTAGTGCGATGCTCCTGCGTATAAACGATACTAATCCCGATGATAAAACACTTGGTTTAATTGTTAATTGTCTGAAAAACGGAGGAATTATCATTTATCCTACTGATACAGTTTATGCCCTTGGCTGCGATATTACCAATACAAAAGCCATCGAAAAAATATTCAAACTCAAAAACATAAAACCCGAAAAATCTAAATTCTCTTTTGTGTGCAGCGATTTAAGTCATTTAAGTGAATACACAAAACCAATCCCAAATCATATTTTCCGGGTGATGAAAAAAGCTTTGCCGGGTCCTTACGCTTTTATTTTGGAAGCAAGTTCAAATGTACCGAAAGTAATTAAGCAAGACCGCAAAACGGTTGGTATCCGTGTACCAAAAAATATTGTTTGCCGCGAAATCATAAACGCTTTAGGAAATCCGCTTATCTCAACCAGTTTACACGATGATGATAATAGTATTTTAGAATATTTTTCCGACCCCGAAATTATCCACCAACAATACGAATCAAAAGTAGATTTGGTGATTGATGGTGGACATGGTAATATTTATCCTTCAACAGTTATTGATTGCAGTAAAGGCTATTTTGAAGTAATAAGAGAGGGTTTGGGAAGCCTAGATATATTAAATTAAACTGCGTCTTAGCCTCTCTGCGAGAAACTATTTCTTCACGAAATAATCAATAGCCAAATCATAGCTCTTCAAACCGAAGCCTGAAATACTTCCTACACAATTTTTTCCTAAATAAGAAACGTGTCTGTAATCTTCGCGGGCAAAAACATTAGAAATATGAACTTCAACACAGGGAGCTTTTATGGCCTTCACCGCATCTGCAATTCCGACAGAAGTATGGGTATATCCTCCGGCATTGATGATGATACCATCGTAAATAAATCCTTTTTCCTGTAATTCATTAATCAATTCGCCCTCAACGTTGCTTTGATAATAATCAATTGAAACATTAGGATACTTTTTCTTCAATACCACCAAATAGTCTTCGAAAGACTGGCTGCCATAAACTTCTTTTTCCCTAATGCCTAAAAGGTTTAAATTTGGTCCGTTAATTATGATTAACTTCATAGCGTAAATGTAACATTTTTTGAGCAATTGGAATTCATATAAAACCCGTTTTAAGCAATATCTGCAATTGGAACGTTCCCTCTCAAAAAACTCCATCGAAGCATATATCGACGATCTCAATAAACTGGAGCAATACTCCGCTTCGTTTTTAAATAATAAATCACCCGCTCAATTTGAACTAAACCATTTGCAGGCTTTTGTGAAATGGGTTTCTGAACTTGGTTTTTCTGCGACTTCACAAGCCAGGATTATTTCAGGCATCAAGACTTTTTACAGATTTTTGTTAATGGAAAACGAATTGGAGAGAAGTCCTGCTGAATTATTGGAATCACCCAAAACAACCCGCAAACTTCCTGTTTATTTAACCATTGAGGAAATTGACAAAATAGTGTCGGTAATCGACAGAAGCACGTACGAAGGAGAACGCAATAATGCAATGATCGAAACGCTTTACAGTTGCGGATTAAGGGTAAGCGAATTGGTAAATTTGAAAATTACTGATTTACATTTAAACGAAGATTATATAAAAGTGACGGGCAAGGGCAACAAAGAACGCCTTGTTCCCATTGGGAAAACAGCAAAAAAACTGATAAAGAGTTATATTAATAAAACACGCGTTCATCTTCCCATAAAAAAAGTGGCTGTCGACCACCTATTTTTAAACCGACGGGGAGGAATTCTCTCTCGTGTAATGGTGTTTTATGTGATAAAAGATTTGGTTGCTAAGGCAGGAATTAAAAAGAAATTAAGTCCGCACACGTTCAGGCATTCTTTTGCCACCCATTTAGTGGAAGGCGGTGCGGATTTGCGTGCCGTACAGGAAATGCTGGGGCATGAAAGCATAACAACTACAGAAATTTATACCCATTTGGATAGACAATACTTGAGGGATAATATTTTAAGCTATCACCCAAGAAATAAAAAATAATTTGTCCCTCTTGTCTCTTTAGTCCCTTTAGTCTTTTTTGTCCCTTAAAAATCCCTACCTTTACCCTATGAAAACGTTTCAAGTTCCTGAATTTTACCGCAGTCCGATTATTTCGGCGGTAAAACAGTTTCGTAAGGTTCAGGACCCGCGTAAAAAAGATAATTCTCCCACAGTTTTAGATTTTGGTCCGGTTATATTTTATGTCGCCCGTCATTTTGGTTTTTGTTATGGTGTTGAGAACGCGATTGAAATTGCATTTAAAGCTATTGATGAAAATCCCGGCAAAAGAATTTATTTATTGAGCCAGATGATTCATAATCCGGAAGTGAATAAAGATTTGAATGCCGCAGGTGTTCAGTTTTTGCAGGATACGTTGGGCGAACAATTAATTTCTTTTGATGTGTTGACTACTAATGATGTTGTGATTATTCCTGCTTTTGGTGCACCATTAAATGTTTTAGAGATTCTGGAGAAAAAAGGAATTAAGACCGAGAAATATAATACTACTTGTCCGTTTGTGGAGAGGGTTTGGAAAAAATCGGAACAAATTGGTAAAACTAATCATACCATTATTATTCACGGAAAATATAATCACGAAGAAACACGGGCTACTTTTTCCAGAAGCGCTAAACATAGTAAAGCCATTGTAGTAAAAGATATTGAAGATTCAAAAAAATTAGCGGCGTATTTGAACGAAACTAAAACACAAGCGGAATTTGAAAAAGAATTTGCCGGAAAATTTTCTGAAGCCTTTAACATAAAAACAGATTTGCAAAAAGTGGGGGTGATTAATCAAACCACCATGCTCGCCACAGAAACCGAAGAGATTGCCAATTATTTTAAATCAGTTATGGAAGAAAAATTCGGGAAAGAAAATATTAATTCTCACTTCGCCGATACACATGATACTTTATGTTATGCTACTAATGAAAATCAAGATGCCACTTATGGTTTACTGAATACAGATGCGGATTTAGCAATTGTGGTAGGAGGTTATAATAGCAGCAATACCTCTCATTTGGTAGAATTGTGTGAACGAAAATTCCCAACCTATTTTATCTCCTCCGAAAAAGAAATAGAAAGCAAAACAAAAATCAATCATTTCGACTACCCCAATAAAAAACACCTCAGCACAAACAGTTATTTGCCAGATAAAAAACCGTTGAAAATAATTATCACCAGCGGGGCTTCTTGTCCTGATTCTATAGTAGATGCCGTGATTCACAAATTAAATTCTTTTTTTAAAGGGGTTAACGCTGTCGAAACGGTACTCAAAAATCTTTCTACCGTATCCACGACTTAAGTCGTGGAACGAAAAAAAGCTACCTAAAAATGTCACATTCGTTTAATAATATATGGGTTCATGTTATTTGTAATACTAAAGACAAAGCTCCCTTTATTAAGGAAGAGTTTGAGCCGGGGTTATTCCGTTTTATGACAAAGCAATTAGTTGATTTGGGCTGTTACGTTGAAGAAATAAATGGAGTACCAGATCATGTGCATATATTATTCAGATTGAGTCCTACTAAATCTATCTCCGAAGTGATGAAACAGCTGAAAGGAAGTTCTTCATTTTGGATTAATGATAAAAAACTTACAGAACAAAGATTTAGCTGGAAGCCCGGATACAGTTCTTTCTCAGTCAGTGAATTTTACGTAGAGAAAATCAAGAACTACATCCGTAAACAAAAAGAACACCACGGAATAAAAAGACAAACAACTGAAGAAGAAATACTATATTTAAACAGTACTTTCATATAAACAAAATTATCTAACCAGGACTTAAGTCCTGGTACCCGAAAAATGAAACTAAACCTTACCAAACCCATTGCCTTTATTGACTTAGAAACTACCGGACTAAATGTAGCTAGCGACCGAATCATGGAAATCTGCATTTTAAAAGTAAATGTAGATAACAGCACAGAGGTAAAAACAATGCGCATCAATCCGGAAATGCCGATTACACCGGAGTCCTCAAAAATTACAGGTATTTACGATAAGGATGTAAAAGATTGCAAAACATTTAAGCAGGTGGCGACAGAACTCGCACAATTTATAGGTAATGCAGATATTGCCGGATATAATTCGAATAAATTTGATGTCCCTGTTTTGGTTGAGGAATTTTTGCGCGTGGAAGTTGATTTTGATTTATCGAACCGGAAATTGATTGATGTGCAGAATATTTTTCATATCATGGAACCACGGACATTGGCCGCAGCTTACAAATTTTATTGTGATAAGAAAATTGAAAACGCTCATAATGCCGAAGCCGATATAAAAGCAACCTACGAAGTATTTTTAGCACAATTAGAGCGTTATGCGGATAAACAATTTGATGATGGAAAAGGGAATATGATTACGCCCGTGAAAAACGATATGAACGTGTTAAGCGAACTTACCACAAAAACCAAAAATGCAGATTTAGCCGGACGAATTGTTTTCAACGAAAAAGGACAGGAAGTTTTTGCTTTCGGAAAACACAAAGACAAACCCGTCACTGAAATTTTCGAAAAAGAACCTTCCTATTACAACTGGATGATGAACGGGGATTTCCCACTTTACACCAAAAAAGTGATTACACAGATACGTCTGCGAATGAAGAAATAATCACCAGCTAAGCACCTAAAATTTTAGATTTTCCCAATTCACTCACTCAGCCTATACTTTGGCACAATCCTTGCTAACAATGGCATATAGCTACTTGGAGCCGCGGTGATTTTTGCTTAAATTCATTGTCATCCCCGCTTAACTATTTTAGTTTGTATAATAAGTGCAATAGAATGACGCTAAAAAACACCATACGAAAAGCGGGACTATTTTTAGTCTTCTTTTTTATTTCGTCTTTTTCTTTTTCCCAAGCCTATTGGGCTCAGGCAAGCGGAGGTAATCATGTGGATGAAGCCATGGATGTTGTTCATGACGCATCAGGTAATATTTATTCGACGGGTTATTTCACCAACTCAGCAACTTTCGATGCGTTTATAGTTACTTCTGTTTCATCAGGTATACCCGATGGCTATGTTTATAAAACAAATGCTGCAGGCCAAATGCAATGGATTACCAAATTTGGAGGCAACGGTTCCGACAGAGGTTTATCTATTCGTGTTGATGGCGCGGGTAATACTTATGTAACCGGATATTATTATGGTCTCTGCACTTTCGGAACTTTCACACTGAATTCAGTTTCAGGTTCACAGGATATTTTTATTGCAAAACTTGATGCCAGCGGAAATTTCTTGTGGGTACGTTCGGCCGGCGGAAGCATGGTGGATATCCCAAGCAATATTGCAATTGATAATGCAGGCGATGTAATTGTTACCGGTTCATTCCAAGGCATTGCAACATTTGGTACCTCAACTTTTACAAGCATGATTGATCCTTCTACCAGTGCTTATTCATACGATGCATTTACAGTTAAATATTCGAATAGCGGAACTTATCAATGGTGCAGAACCGGGACAGCAAAATATACCGACCGGGGATTGGATGTTGTTACCGATGCATTTAATGATATTTATGTGTGCGGACAATTTTCAGATACCATCCAGTTTAATGTGCTTCATACCAATAATATCATGAATGCTGTTTATCTTATAAAGTATTCAAGTACAGGAAATGAAATTTGGTTCCGCAAAGCAAGTGCCAGCAGTTCTATTGCATACGCTCTTGCAGTAAATAGCAACAACGATGTTTTTATGGCCGGTGATTTTACCGGTACCATGGGATTTTATGGTATTGTGAATAATTTTTTAAACGGGACCTATGCCAACAAAATGTTTTTGGCAAAAT
>CAZRNW010000116.1:0-9118 GCA_964601535.1 uncultured Flavobacteriaceae bacterium | reverse complement strand
CAACGTCATCATAAGCTCTTAATTGCTTTAACCATTTATTCTCTACTTTTTTAGTAGTTTCAGCTTGTTTTGCCATTTTAATCCTCTTGAGAAAGTTTAGCTACAGTTTTAGCTACTTGAGCAGATACTATTTTACGTACTGCGTGATAGCCTTCTCCATATTGCATAGATCGTTGAAATTCTTGATCTACCGCTGATCTAATCGCTTCTTCGATTCTCTCTGGAGTAAAGGCTTTCTTTACTTCAGCTTCGATCAAGGCATTTAAACCTGCGGCACGCATTGATACGGCTTTTGTTATAGACTGTTGGATTCCAGTTAGGGAAAATTGTAATATAGCTGTATCGCCAATTCCAACTTCCATTTCTTGTTTGATTTCCATTTTATTTCTTCTTTTTTGTGCAACGAGCTTGAAGATCTGCTATATCTTCCATCTCATATTTGTTTACGCTTCCATCACTAAGAAATCCGATGCTTTCATTTTCCTGGAATCTGTAGCTAACAAGCATCTTGTCGCCTTCTTGGAAGAGTGTAGTGGCTTCTACATTCTTGATCTCTACCTTACCTGAGCGGTTAAACTCAGGTGCATAGGCATAAAAACTACAGATTAAAACCATTCCAGTTACGATTGTCATTACGCTTTACCGTTTAAAGGGCTAGTGTTGCTATTGTTTGATTTTTTGCCGCCAGTTGTTCCTAATACTTTATTTACAAGTTCTTTACCTGTATCAGTGTTAGATAAGCCTTCAAGCATCGCGCCAAGCTCAGTTCCACCTTTAGATGAAAAAAGATCCATTACGCTATTAAGTCCTTGAGTAGGATTTCCAGTATTAGATATAACTTTAACTTCTGCAGCTTGAAGAGCTTTAGCTTGTTCAATACCTACTGCTTGACCAGCCTTAATTCGCTCTACACTGATAAGATAGTCTTGATAAGCATTATTTGACCCGATTTCTTTGGCCAAAGTAGTCTGCGCTTCAACCGGAGCAAGTAACATTGCGCGTTCTGCGTCAGCTTTAGCTTTACCTTCAGCCGCGATACCTTCAGCTAAATTCTTAGTAGCTTCAAGTTGACCAGCAGATAGAGTAACTGTTTTGCCTTTTTCAGCTTCTGCAGCGATAAGGGCCTGCTGTTTATCTTGTTCAGCTTTAACCAAGGCAACTTCCTTAGCAATCTCAGCTTTACGAACTGATTCAACTTTCAATACTGCCATTTCTTTCTCTTTAGTGGCTTTTTCTTGCTCTTTTACGACCTGAGCTTGAGCTTGCTGTGCAAGTGCTACGTTTTGTTCTTGTTGGGTAGTACGTAAACCAACAGCTTCTTTTGCTGATTGATCTTTAAGATCTGTCTCTTGTTTAGCAGAGATTTCAGCTAGTTCTGCATCTCTTTGATTCTTAGCAACTTCAATGCGTGATTGAGATTCGATCAAAGATTTCTTTTTTTCCATGATATTAGCGATAACTTTAGAGTTAGCATGGTCACGGATATCCATCAATTCGATGTTTTTAACTGTCTCAACGCCCCAGTTACGAAGCTGTTCACGAACTTGCTCAGTAAACTCAGTACCAAATTTAGATCTGCCTTGCATAATTTCTTCGATAGAATTAGAAGCCAGTACTGTACGAACCGCACCTTGTACGATTGCAGTCAATTGGTTCAAAAGTTCTTCAAAGTTAGCAACCTTTTGAGCAGCTTCATTTGAATCCGCAATACGGAAGAAAGCTTTAACATCAACTACGAACGGTAAACGTCCTTCGTCATATGCTTCGTAGGCTTTCAAGTCTACGTCAAAGTTACTAGTAGGCATAACTGTTTTGGTTACACCAAGGAATGGTAGAGAAGATGGCCACTCAAAATAAGAGTTGCCGTGTCCAGTACCCTTACCGTAAGAGGTAGTGTTTTTTGATGACTGTACGATATGTACTTCGTTTGTAGGAACTACGCGTCTAAGCGTAACCGCTACCATAAAACCAATAAATGCTAGTACGGCTGCGCCGCCTATAAGACCGAGCGTGATAATATCCATAATTTGACTCCTTTAGGGTTTTTTAATTCCATGTGTTATATAATAATCGGCATTTGACATGCCACTTCTTAAAATAAGATCCATTTGTTTTCGCATATATCGGCAAACATTCTCCATGACTTTTATTTTGCCGTCCATATTTGATTCTAGAGCTTTTAATTGTGCTATTCGTTCTAAAGCTGCAGAATAAGCCGCATCTCTAGTTAAATAGGCATTTCTTAAATCTAATGTATCATGACTTTTTGGCTTCCCAATCATTGCTTCAGCGTAAGATCCAAGAATAACGTCTGCTTTAGCGTCTTCTAAGGACTTTTGAGCCATCGCTAGCGCGTATCCAATAGAAGCTATATGCTTCTTCAGATCTCGATATGCCTCATTGTAAGTGTGCTCTAAATCCGAATAAGTAAAAGGATTTACAGTTTTGGCTTCAATAAGTCTTGATTCTGCCGTCCTGATGTTTTTCATTTCCATCTTAAGAGCAGGTGCCTTCCCGAAAGCGGGAAGGACCATAAGTGAATTTGATTCAGGAGCGTTTTGGTCGCTCATTAGTTACCTCTTAAATGCCAAGAGTTTTCAAGAAATCTGCGTCAGTCATATCCGATACAGCCTCAGCTGTAGTTGAATTAGAAGACAAAGTTTCAACTTTAGGTGTTGTTTTAGTTGCAGCAGCCTCAGCAGTAGCCTTTGCTTCTGCGGCAAGTTTAGCCTCAAGTGCGGCCTTTTCAGCTGCATCTGCTTTAGCCTTAGCTTCAGTAGCGGCTTTTGCGTCAGCAAGAGCAGCAGAAGATGCACTAGCTTTTGCACTAGAGTCATCAGAAGCTTCGTCATCACCGTAATCGCCATCGTCACCCTCATCTGAAGATCCGCCATCACCTTTATTATCGAATAATTCATCAATAACAGGAGATTGGCCAGTCAAAAGATCTGAAGATTTAACAATACGTTCAATTTCGTCAGCAGTCAAAGCACGGAACAATTTTCCAAGCTCAGCAGCTTCTTCACCAAGACGGCTAATAAGTTCATCGGATAATTTATGAACGATATCACGGTTAACTTCGCCTACGCCTTCAATTCGGAGCTTTTCTTGCTTGATATCAACTTGGAAAGAAGTATCAAGACCTGTGCCAGATCGCGTAAACACGAAATAACGACCATTATCAACTGAAAGAGGGTCAACGCCTTTTTCACGTAATTTTTTGATTTGAACGTCAAGTGCAGTTTTAGCACGGTGACGGAGTTTCAATACGCCGATATTGCCTTGATCGTCAATAACGTTCAAGTAATGATTAGAGTCTAAATTATACATAGGTGTTTTGCCAGAAACTAATTTACCTAGTTTTTCAACTACAGCTTTGTTTCCTGCAGCTTTTGCTTCATCAAGCTTAGCTTTTAAGTCCTTAATGCGTTGATCTGCAGCGTCTGGAACTTCAACCATCTTATTCTTACGATTAACAACCAAAGATGATTGGAATACTCGCAATTTACCTTTAGTGTTCTTGTATCCGTAGTGGATTTTATAGAACATTGACCAGCGACCTTCGTCAGCTAGCTCACCTAGAGGTGGAAGAATACGAAATGTGCTTTCGCCATCTTTCAATTTAAAATATTTCTTCTGTGTGAATCCAAACTTTGCCTTACCGATTTTCATTTTATTCTCCTTGTTGGCCGTAGCCAGGTTTATGGAACTTTATTTTAATTTTTTAATCTTCTTTACAATTTGTTTCTTGGTAGTAGGCTTAGTTACTACTCTGTATTTACCAATTTTCAAATCTTTTTCTATCATATTAATGAACGGACGAAAACTCTTTAGAACAGTTGCCACTGGCACAACAACATTATACTTCAATTTGTCTTTTGAAAGCAACATTTGTCTATCTTTATTGTATTTTACAGCTTTCAATAGAGCTTTATTGAATGCTTGTTGATGTTTCTTGTTCATGTTCCACCGTTGATTTTTACTGAATTCTCTTCGATAGTACCAGGAATGTTAACTTCTGTATAGTCTAAATCGCAACGCTCTTCAAGATTTACTACAGTATAGGGTGTTCCAAAATCATCTGTTTTTTCAGATAGGAATCCGATATCCGTACGTTTTAAAGAAATCTTTTCTCCCTTATCGGACAATTTCACTTTGGTTCCAGTAGTTACATTGAAAAGTTTACCAAAGAATCCGCGTTTATTGAGTTTGTCTGTTTCAAGAGGTATTTCTACGGTTAGTAAATCTCTAGTATCTAAAATTACGAATGGATTGTTTGTAGTACCTTCTAATCGTTCTTCTGAGGCATTCTTTGCAGCTTTTGCATCTTTAGCTGCTTTTTCAGCCGCTTCTCGTGCAGCTGACGCGTCCATTCTTGCTAACATATCGCTACTCATATTATCTCCTATTTTTAGATTCTTTACGGATTTGCTTAAGGGCTGACTCTACAGATTTCTTGCTAGAGTCTTTTAAAACCAGAACCCCGTTAGCAGACTTTAAATTTTTATCAGATTCGCCGGTAACTGTCAAGAAAACATTTGTTGAAAGACGAGTCAGGTCAGCAACTAGTGAATTTGCGAAGTCGATATCGCCAGTTGAAAGGATTACCGGAGTGATCTTATCCGAGTGATTCTTTTCGATTGCTTGGTCAACCAACGACTCGATGGATTGGATACCAGCGATCTCAGAACCAATTTGTTCATTGATAGCGCGTTTCACAAGTTGAATAAATTCTTCAGTCGTATTGATCTTCTGAGCATACGGAGCCTTGAATAGAAGTTGGTTGTAAGCGTTGATGTCAAGTTCCATCATCTTGTCTTCAAGGTGACGACCAAGAACGTCGAAGATATTTGAAACACCTTCTTTACCAAGATAAAGAGCAGGAGCTACGCGACCAGCAAGGTCTTTATAGAAAGCTTCAGGATCTGCACTGAAAAGACCGAACTCTTCAGAAGCAATTTTCTCAAATGTTTCACGCTCTGATCCAACAGAAACGATGAAAACCGTATTGAGCAACAATTGCTGCTTGTAATCACGCTTAAGACGTTTAAGTTGTTCAATCGCCTGAGTCTTACGACCTCTACGGGCGTTCAAAGTCTCCATTGGTCCAGAATTTACATCTTCCTCTGCGAAAGGTTTAACTTTCTTAATTTCCGTTAAAACGTTTTGTAATGACATGATTTCTCCTTATAGAATTCTGTCTGTAACTAATATTTCATTTTCTTTAAAAACTTGAACTAATTTTCCATCAATAACTTGCCCAAACCTATATTTCACATCAATAGGGCCTGATCCATCTAATGCTTTATCAGTATATGCAGCTGGCGAAAGAAATCTAATCGTATCAATAGGACCAAACAACATTTTACAAGATCGTCCGCAGTAATCTCCGTCTGCAATCTCATAAAAATACTTTCCATCATATAGTGCTTTAGCTTCTTTTTTATCTATCATAACTACCACATTTATTGACTATATCTCATTTTGATACTGAATGCAACAACTATTTGTTACATTTTGATTCATTTACCATTTTTCCTGTAGCAACAGCAGCAGCTTGACTTGTTCCACTAAGTGTGATACCAAACCCTGTTTGATTGGTTCCGTATTCCCATCTCTTGATGGATTTACCCCAATTAGAGTAAGACGCTCTGTTGCCATCTAAACCTAAGCTTCCAACTGAAATAACTCTAGGATCATCAAGTGCAGGATAATAAGGAGATATATCAGTGTCTGCTCTTTCGTTTCCAGCAGCAGCTACAAATTTACCACCAGTATTTAAGAAATCTTTTACGGCTTTTCTTTCTATATCACTGGGCTCTGTTCCACCGCCAGAATAGTTTATGTAATCCACTCCAATATTTTTAGCATACTGAATAGCTTTTACCGTATTGTTCAAATTATCGCCATTTTCTGTTTTTGGATCATAATATTTTAAAATTACCATACAAAAATTTGCATTACCGGCATGTTCTTGAATAAGACCTGCAATATTTGTGCCGTGACCATGATTGTCTATTGGGACTAAATTTTCAATATTTTTAAACTTTGCTAACTGTCCTAATTTTGTGAAATCTTTGTGGCCAAACTTACATAATTTAGCGTTGCTCGTAAACGAGTTTACTGATAGTCCAGTGTCAATCACTGCTACCACTACGGGTTTCGCACTGCATACTGTTTCATTCTTAGAATATAGCGGTTTGCTATAAACCGTTTTTTCTGGTACAACTGTTGAATTTTGAGTACACCCAATAGTTGACAAAACCAGTAAAATATTTAGGGCTTTCATATGTTTATAGTACATGGTTTACAGTAAACTGTCAAGTATCCGTTTCAACGACCACGTTCATGATCGACATATCTTTACGTCCCACTTTTTTACGGAAAAAGACAGTTGCTATAGCCCCTTTCTTTAAGGTAGATGGATATTTAAGTTCACCCGAATCATATTCTGGCCATAAAACTTTTTCTGAAACATAGCCATCTGCATCCAAAATCATCTTTAATGCTCTTTTAGTGTTTTTAGAATAAGCAAATTCTTTAGCTTCAAGAACAAAGCACGTAGCAGCTACGTAAATATCTTCCTCTACTGCGTTGCCGTCAAGCTCATCTAATCTGCGTAATTTTTCACCATTCAAAAGAAGAGTGCGATATCCTCTTTGAGATGTGACGGCTGGACGATCAGAGTATGGAGATAAAATTTTTGAATATTTTGCACCAAGAGCGAACAAATCAACAGGAAGAGATGGAAGAACAGCTTTTCTCATTGCAACATCTTTAACCGGATGAATATTTACATACTCTTCAGGAATAATAGCTTCTTTAGGGGCTAAAGCTCTAAGCTTCTTACCTTCAGATTGAGCTTTTTTAACCTTATCAGCATAGGCTTTGTTTTGTACCGCCTGCTGGTATAGCCTCAGTTTCTCTAAAAGATTTGATTTTGGAGGAAAAAGACTATCTAATACGCCAACGTGGATGAGCTTATGGGTTAATGAATCCCCAGCAACTTCTTTATTTACATAGTCTTGAATATCGGCATAGGGACGGCCATTAACGATAGGCTCAATCGTCTTTTCCCCCATACCGCGTATAATTCCCATCTTAGATCTCAATTTTTCATTTGCGTAATCCACAGCCATAGTATCGCTGGACAAATTAATGTCTGGAGGTGAAACAATGTCTTTCACGAAAGGCCAGAATTTACCTGTAATCTCTTGCTCGGTAGCGTTTGTAAGAATTGCAGCCCACCATTCAAGCGGATAATAATGTTTTAGGAACATACAAGCATAAGTAATGTGAGCGTACTCCACGGCATGGATAACCGAGAATCCGTAACGACCAAACGTCACCATTCGCTCCCAAATGGATTCTGCAATTTCCGGCGAAACTTTCTTGATAGCACCTTCAATAAACGCAGGTTTCATCTTAGTGAGTTCTACCATCTTCTTTTTGGCCATATTTTCACGAAGTAATTCCGCTTCCTCACCAGGAAATCCAGCAAGATCTCTTGCAATAGTTCCTAGCTGTTCTTGGAAAGCCAAGATACCAAAAGTAGAGGGGAGAAGATCGGCCATTTCTTGAATATCTGGCTTAGACTCTTTACGACGACGCATCATATACTCTTCCGTCATGTTACGGCCAGTCTTTTCGTCAATGAAATCCAAAGGACCAGGGCGAACTAGAGCTAAGAGCGTTGATATATCCATAAGATTTTCAGGTAACATGTCGATAACATGAGGTTTCATAGAGGCGGTATTAATTTGAAACATTGTCTCAGTTTGACCAGACCAAATAGATCGGTAAACAGAACCATCTTGAGGTAATTTCCAAACGAAAGTCTCTTTACCTTCATGAATAAAGTAATCAACCGGAAGATCTTTATGGCCAGTTTTCTTTTTAATAAGATCTAAGGCAACCCGAATATCCTTTAGCTGTTTCACAACTAGGAAGTCATATTTAATCAGACCAGCTTCCTCAACCTCTTTGGCTTCGTACTGGGTGATATTGCCATCTTTTGTAGGAATAACGTCTTGAATTGGTACGTCGGCAATAACGAATGCTGAAGCATGTTTAGAATAAGCTCTAGTTAATCCCATCGCTTTACTAACTATTTCCCACTCATTAGGGCGTTCTTTTGAATATTTTTTAAGTTCCTCTGAAACCTCAATTAGACCGTCGATATGGTTATCGTCAGTATCTTCATAGCCAAATACGAATTGGTGATCCGAAACCCCCTGTGGAGGCGTTGGAAGGCCTTTAGAAAGCATTGCGATTGAGTCCTCAACCTTGCCGTTGAAATAGCGATTAGTGTCAAGGATGGCACTTTTAAGACGAATAGTAGTACGAGTACTGATCTGAGCTGCTTTATTGCCCCAGCGACCATATAAATAACCTGAATGGCCATCCTCGCCAACTAGGAACGAGCGATCTTCCAAATCCACGTCGATGTCGGGAAGTTTCTTCCCTTTAATGCGGACCATGGAAAAGAACCGCTGAAAAGGAAGGTCAAAATCAAAAGGGTCAATCTGAGTAATACCCATCAAATAGCACAGTAAAGATCCACCAGCAGAACCCCGACCAGGACCAGTCAAAAGTCCAGCTTCACGGTAAGCATTTAAAACGTCGCGAATTGGCAAGAAATATGGAGTAAGGTCATAAACTCCGTTAGAGTGAATTACTGCAAGTTCTTCTTTTAAGCGAGCCATGTAAACTGGGTTATCCCATTTCATACGACCGTTAGCTTTAACGATTCCCATGATTTGTTGAAGAGCAGATCCTTTAGTTTCAGCAAGACGCCATTTGTAAGTTAATTTGAAATCATTAAACTTTGCAGCCCATTTGCTGTTATTTTCGACGATACTGAGGGCCATCCCGCCAGTCATTCCCATGGTATCCATTAGATATGCCATGACCTCGTCTTCATTTTTCATGTGAAGGTTTGGCTGAAGCTTGTTATTGCCTTCAAGTCGCATCGTCTGAACGATCTTATCTTCTTTTTTGGCATAGTATGCGTAATCCGTAACTAAAATTTTAACTCCATATTTAGAAGCTAAAGCTTTTAGAAAACGATTAACCTTCAAAGAGGCATCTCCGCCAGGAAGTGGCAAGAAACCTTTAT
>CAZRNW010000115.1:3374-9164 GCA_964601535.1 uncultured Flavobacteriaceae bacterium | reverse complement strand
CCGAACAAATTGCTGCTACATTAAACCGTTTAAAAATTAGTGCAGATTTTTATCATGCAGGAATAAAAAATTCCATCCGCGCAGAGAAACAGGAGAAGTGGATTAATAATAAATTTCAGGTGATTGTCGCCACCAATGCATTTGGTATGGGAATTGATAAACCCGATGTACGTTTTGTGGTGAACATGGATTTGCCGGATAGTTTAGAATCCTATTTTCAGGAAGCGGGAAGGGCAGGACGCGATGGAAAAGCTGCTTACGCGGTTTTGTTGTTCACGAAAAAAGACGAAGCTCAATTATTAGAAGCGGTTGATTTTGCTTTTCCGGATTTAAAAATGATTCAGAATTGTTACAATGCCATTTGTAATTATTATCAGGTAGCAATGAATTCCGGTCAGGGTTTAAGTTTTGAATTTGATTTAGATGAAGTTTCGAAATTATACAGTCTGCACCCTGTATTATTATTCAACAGTGTCAAATTTCTGGAAAAAGAAAATTATCTCTCCTTGTTAGACGCTGGTTACGAACCGGCGAAGTGCATGATTACGATGGGAAAAGAAGATGTGTATGCTTTTGAGGTAAAATATCCCAAGTACGAACTCCTTCTTAAAACCTTGGTGAGAAGTTATGGCGGTATTTTTGAGCATTATGCTTACATCAACGAAAAGGATATAGCTTACCGGATCAAAAACACCATTCAATATGTAAATGAGCAATTGGAATTTTTGACAAAGCAGGAAGTTATTTCCTATATAAAACCAACGGAATTACCTCGTATTATTTTGTTGCAGGATAGGATTAATTCGAAACACATTGAATTAAATCTCAGTAATTATAAATATTTAAAGCAGCGCTACATCGAAAAAACCAATCAGGTAATTGAGTACGCCAATCAAAACACCATTTGCCGCCAGGTTTTTTTACTGAATTATTTTAACGAACTCAGCGGAGAAAAATGCGGTTATTGTGATGTGTGTATTGCGCAAAAGCAGAATCCTGACACCTCAAAAATAGAATCCGAAATCCTGAAACACCTCAAAAAAGAACCGCTACACATCGACCAGCTCAAGGAAAAATTAGTAAAATTTAACGATGAACAATGGACGGCTGTTTTGAATGAGATGATTGATAATGGGGTTTTAAGTATGACTTCGAATAAGCATATTCGGATAGAATAATCTGCCTCAATAAAGACATCCCCCCCGTCGGCGACTTCGTCGGACGTCCCCCTTCAAAGGGGGAATATTCGGTCCCTGTACAAATAACCGGGAAGTATTGCCCCTTCGAAGGGGCCGTCCACCAGAGGTGCAGACGGGGGATGTCTTAGGCATGTGGTTAATAAAACCCTCTTTTCGTAAGTAACTTTATATTACCTTTGTCATTATTAAATCATGAATAAAAACACCCTCATAACCGCAATTATTTTAGCTGCTTCTTTTTGTTTTGGACAAAATGTAACGGATGCTAAAGGTTTGAAACAAGGTTACTGGAAAAAACCTTCGGGGGAAGCCGGTAAAATTATTTTTGAGGGATTGTTCAAAGACGATAAGCCGCAGGGTGTTTTTAAATATTATTATCCTTTCGATACCGTAAAAGCTATCATGGATTTTAAAAAAGACGGCGCTTATGCTTATGCTAAATTATTTCACCCGAACGGAAAAATAATGGCGAAAGGTAAATACATTGGAGAAATAAAAGATTCGGTTTGGATTTATTATGATGAAGGCGGTGTAATGGTATCGAAAGATATTTATGCAGGCGGAAAGAAAAACGGAAAATGCTTAGTGTATTTACCGGATGGAAAAATTGCAGAAGAGAGAAATTACAAAATGGATGTACAGGATGGTCCGTTTAAACAATATTTCGATGGTAAATTAGTGAAAGGTGAAGGTACTTATGTGAACGGACAATTAGAAGGCAAGAATACTTATTATTATCCGAATGGTATTGCCGCGGCAACAGGATTTTATAAAAATGGTTTAAGAACCGGTCCCTGGATTTACAAAGAGAAAGACGGAAAAATAAAAGAAAAAGAATTATACATCGATGGCAAATTAGCTGATAAGAAAAAAACGGATGAGTTTTTCTCAAAAAATAAAGTTCAGGATTCTCAACCAAAAAAATCTGAACCTAAGAAGAAATCATAAGTCACCAACTCACAACATCACCAATTCACGAACTGTTTAATGAGCAAGAAGGGAAAAGTATTAGTAGCGATGAGCGGCGGAATCGACAGTTCTGTTGCTGCTATGATGCTGCATGAAGAAGGCTACGAAGTGGTTGGGATTACCATGAAAACCTGGGATTACGTTACATCAGGCAGCAGCAAACGCGAAACGGGTTGTTGCAGTCTGGATAGTATTAACGACGCGCGTGCAATTGCAGTGAATTTTGGTTTTCCGCATTATATTTTAGATATCAGAGGAGAATTTGGTGAGCACATCATTAATAATTTTGTGGAAGAATATTTAGCGGGAAGAACACCGAACCCTTGTGTTTTGTGTAATACGCACATTAAGTGGGATGCTTTATTGAAACGTGCCGATATGCTGGATTGCGAATTTATTGCAACGGGTCATTATGCGCAATTGCGTGATGAAGGAAAGCGCAAAGTAGTTTTTAAGGGAGTTGATGAAAATAAAGACCAAACTTATGTGTTGTGGGGATTATCGCAGGAAAGTTTAAAGCGTACGCATTTTCCATTAGGACAATTTAAAAAACCGGAAATAAAACAAATGGCGAAAGATGCCGGTTTTATTGATTTGGCTAATAAGAGTGAGAGTTACGATATTTGTTTTGTACCGAATAACGATTACCGCTCGTTTTTAAAACACCGCATGCCTGAATTGGAAGCGAAAGTTGAAGGCGGGGATTATTTATACAAAGGAAAAAAAGTCGGTAAGCACAGAGGCTATCCGTTTTATACAATTGGACAAAGAAAAGGTTTGGATATTGCGATGGGAGATCCTGTTTTTGTGAAAGAAATTATTCCGGAAACAAATACTGTTGTGCTGGGTGATAAAGAAGATTTAGAAGAGCAACAATTAATGGTGCGTGATTTTAATTTGATTAAATATGAATCATTACCTGAAGATTTTGTCGGTTTAACCAAAATCCGTTATAAAGATCCGGGAACTTTAGCTACCATTAATACCATCGATAAAAAACTCGATGTTATTTTTCATAATCCCGTTACAGGTGTAGCGCCAGGACAAAGCGCCGTTATTTACGAAGGAAATGATTTAGTGGGTGGAGGATTTATTGACAGGAAGCCGGTTTTGCTTTCTTAATGTAGCACTACGATTTTTCGATTAATATTCTTACCTGTTAAAAAATAAATCCCGTTTTCCAAATTAGAAATAATGCATTTGAAATTATTTTCTTCATTTAGAGCGATATGACAAATTAAATTGCCTCGGTTATCGGTAAGAATAAGTTCTTCCTTTTCTATCCCTTTTATTGTAATAACATCATTACTAGGGTTTGGAAATATATATGGAACATTATTTACATTTGATAATGAATCAGTCTGAGGACAATTGATAGCTGGGCAAACAACCCTTACAACTAAATTACTTTCGTCAGCAAACATGATATTGCCTGATGAGGATAAAGCGATTCCACTTGAAAAACCCATTTGTGCGGATAGTGGATTGCCTCCATCTCCTGAGTAACCTGAACTTCCATTTCCGGCAATAGTGTATATTTTACCCAAGCTAACTTTTCTTATCCTAAAATTATTTCTATCAGTAATGTATATATCGCCTGTTGGGCTAATACAAACACCTTGCGGAAAATCTAATTTTGCTAGTGTTGCCGGTCCTCCATCCCCTGAAAAGCCTTGAACGCCTGAACCAGCGATTGTGGTTATTATGCCTAAGGAATCAATTTTTCTAATACTATGATTTTGCTCATCGCAAAGAAATATGTTTCCGAAAGCATCAATTGCAATTGACGTTACTAAATATATCTGGGCTAAAGTAGCAGGTCCGCCGTCTCCCGAATAACCCATTATTCCAGTACCAGCAATTGTACTTATTATACCAGCCGAATTTATTTTTCTGATTCTGTGGTTAAAAGAGTCTCCGAAATAAATGTTTCCCACAACATCGGTAGCGATTGCAAACGGCCACTCGATTAATGCTGCAGAGGCGGGACCACCATCCCCGGAAAATCCATTAATACCTGTACCGGCAATTGTACTAATTATACCAGAAGTGTCAACTTTTCTAATTCTATGATTATATGCATCAGAAATATAAATGTTTCCTAATGCATCAACAGCTACTCCATTAGGTCTGTCTAAATGAGCAAGATTGGCAGGCCCACCGTCCCCAGAATAACCCATAACACCACATCCGGCAACAGTTGAAATTATTCCACTGGCATTTACCTTTCTGATGCAGCTATTATTGTGATCCGCAATGAACAAATTACCAAAATTATCAATTGCTATTCCCCGGGGGTTCGTCATAGTGGCTAAAAGAGAAGGTCCACCATCTCCTGTATAACCACTTATTCCGTTACCCGCAGAAGAATTAATGACCTGAGCTTCTGAAATAATTGAGCTTACAAATAATAATAAAAAAATATTTCCCCTAAACATGACAGTAAATGCTTGTACTAATTTACAAAATTTTCCAAGTAAAAGCAACTTTATTTATATCTTTACGATATGTTAGTATCACATCCCGAAGTAGTAATTGCTTCATCACATATTTCAGAAAAACTAAAACAAATTGCTAAAAAAGTTTTTAATGGGGAACGCATTACTTTTGATGAAGGTGTTACGCTTTACAAAGAAGGCTCACTTAGTTTTTTAGGAATACTCGCTGATTTTGTCCGTCAGAAAAAGAGTGGCGATAAAGTTTTCTTCAACCGTAATTTCCATGTGGAGCCGACTAACGTTTGCGTTTATTCCTGTTCTTTCTGTTCTTATTCGCGTTTAATTAAAAACCGGGAGCAAGGCTGGGAGCTTTCGGTTGAACAAATTTTGGATATCATTAAAAAGTACGACGGTCAACATGTAACAGAAGTTCACATTACCGGTGGTGTTGTTCCAAAGCAGGATTTAGCATTTTACACAGAATTATTTAGAAAAATAAAAGCGCATCGTCCGGATTTACATATTAAAGCTTTAACACCGGTTGAATTTCATTATATTTTCAAAAAAGCAAAACTCACTTACGAAGAAGGTTTGAAAATAATGAAAGAAGCCGGTCTGGATAGTTTACCAGGCGGCGGCGCAGAAATTTTTGATAAAGACATACGCGATAAAATCGCCGGAGGAAAATGTACAACTGAAGAATGGTTAAGCATTCATGAAATCTGGCACAAAATGGGAAATCAGTCGAACGCCACTATGTTGTACGGACATATTGAAACATTTGAGCACAGAGTAGATCACATGGAACGTTTACGTCAATTGCAGGATAAAACAAAAGGTTTCAATGCCTTCATTCCGCTTAAGTTCAGGAATAAAGATAATGAGATGTCGCACGTACCTGAAGTTTCGGTGATTGAAGATTTGCGTAATTATGCGATTGCAAGAATTTATTTAGATAATTTCCCGCACATAAAAGCGTATTGGGCAATGATTGGCAGAAGCACCGCGCAAATGGCTTTGAATTTTGGCGCTGATGATTTGGATGGGACCATTGACGATACGACAAAAATTTACAGTATGGCAGGTTCTGAAGAGCAAAATCCTAAATTAACAACGCAACAACTTGTTGAGTTAATCAAGCAGGTCGGACGGAAACCCATTGAGCGGGATACTTTGTACGGTGT
>CAZRNW010000115.1:0-3364 GCA_964601535.1 uncultured Flavobacteriaceae bacterium | reverse complement strand
ATTCAGAAGAAGTTTTTAATTAGCATATGAAAAAAATAATTGTACTCTTTTCTTTTTTTATTTCCTTAACCTTAGCTGCGCAGGATTCAGCAAAAGTTGCAGTTAAAGATACTTCATGGAAAACTAACGGATTTATTGGTTTAAATTTAAGTCAAACCAGTTTAAACAACTGGCAGGGCGGGGGAGAAGATAATTTCGCGGTGACTTCTATTTTTAATTTTGAAGCCATCTATTCTAAAAACCAAAATGAGTGGGCTACCAAAGTGGATGCACAATACGGTTTAATAAGAAGTGGTAATGCATCTATTTTCAAAAAAAATGCCGATCAGTTATTCGGATTTACGAAATACAGTTTACATACTTCAAAAAAGCATTTGTTTTATACACTTACAGCTGATTTCCGTTCACAGTTTTCGCCGGGTTATAATTACTACGCTGATTCTATTGCACCGGGAATTGTTTCAAACTTTATGGCACCTGCATACATTCAGTTGTGTTTGGGTATGGATTATAAGTTAGATGATTATTTTTCTTTAACAGTGGCTCCTTTGGCTGGTAAAGTAACTGTTGTAAACGACCGCGGTTTAGCCGACGCAGGAGCATTTGGTGTTGAAGCGGCAAAGCTGGATACAGCAGGTAATGTAATTACACCCGGACAAAAAATACGTTATGAATTTGGAGGAAGAGTAACGCTGCGTTTCAAAAAAGACCTGAGTAAGTTTGTAAATCTGGATACTTATGCTGATTTCTTTTCAAGTTACGGAAATAATCCGCAAAATGTGGATGTGGTTTGGAATACTTTAATGACCCTTAAAATAAATAAATTCCTTTCAGCTACCTTTACCAGTAAGATGATTTACGACCACGATATCATTATTAAATACGATTGGAATAAAGACGGAAAATACGACCACAAGAACGACATAAATGGTCCGCGCACCCAATGGTTAACCAGTTTCGGGGTGGGTTTGGGGTATAAGTTTTAGAAAATCCTTTATTTTGTGAATAGGGTGTTCTAATCCTTTTTTGTATATTAGCTTTAGATGTTAAACGTATCTGCAAAGTCTGTTCTTACTGAGTTAATCAGAATGTGGAAATTTATCCTTTTATTTACCGTCCTGGGAACAATTTCTGCAATTGTGTATTATTATTATAACCCATTACAGTATAAATCAACTGTAAGTTTTATGGTTGATGACGATTTGGAAAGAAGGAACGACCAAAACTTAAATGATCAAAGTATTTACCTGGCTGAAAACGCGCCCAATGCTGTACGTTTAGGACAAATGATAAAATCTACCGAAATGCTGGATTATTTAATTGAAAAATTCAATTTATACGAGCATTATAACGTAAGCAAACAGGACCCAATGCGTCATGAAATAGTGAGTGAAATGCTGAAATCGAAAATAAATTATTCAAATTCAAGAAATAGCGGCATGAGTATAACTATGTACGGAAGTGACAGGGAGCTTGTAGCAGAAATCATGAACGAAATGTATGTTAAACTGGAGGAAATGATTAACGAATACACTGTTTCTAATCTTAAACGGAAAATAAAAATATATGATGAGGTTTTAAATAATTCGGAATCTAATCTCAGCAGAAAAAGTCAGGATTTAAAAAATTTACTCATGGAATTTAAAAACTCGGTGAACGAAACCAAAAAACAGAAACACAATGATTTGCTTTATAATATTGATATGAAATTAAGTTTTTTATCAAGTCAGCTATCCTCAATCAATGAAGATCTCTTAAAGACGGTTAAAAATTATGAGATTTCAATTGCAAATACAAATAAGGAAAATCTCCCCAATATAAAATTAATTAATGTGGCACTAAAGGATACTTGTTTGCCTTTAGGTATTGGACTAGCCTATAAGCTTATTTTAAGCGCTTTACTCTCTTGTGCTACAGGAATTATCATTGTTATACTTAATCAGCAAAAGAAAATTCAGGAAAAATCTGCCATTAATATGGTGATACGACCTTTAACACCGCAAGAGAATTAAATCTTATTTTTCTCTTTGGCATTAAAATCAGCAACTGTAATTACACTTAAGGAGGCCCAAAAAAGAAAGGCCAATTTACAATCGTCGAGAAAATTATTGAATGCACCATGAACGAAATAAGTCATGAGGGCGCATATTGCCGTCACAACTATTATTTTTGTTTTTTTATCAGTGGATTTGGTAATTGTCCGTAAACTATAAAACAAAGCTGCAAAAATCAGAGCCACGAAACACAAAGTGGCAGGCATTCCGCTTTCTGCTAATTCAAGAAAATATTCAGAATGCGCAGTTCCTCCTTTGCCCTGTAAATGGGTATAATCTTTGTCCTGTATCAAGCCTACGGCATTCGAATGCCAGGAAAAAGAACCGAATCCGGGCCGCAATGCAACCTGCCGGCTTATGTAAGTGAGATTAGCTGAATCCTGAAATGGAATGTACTGAAACTGATAAGTGCCCGGGCCATAACCTATCAAAGGTCTTTGTTTAAACATTTTTATGCTGCAATCCCAGCGGTTTAACCTTTCTTTGTTGCTCACATCACTCGTAATATTTGTGATAGAGTAAAAATGCTCAAATAATCCGGCGTTTGTAACAGTAGAGTCGACTTTATTTTCTTTTAATTTAGTGAGCAATGGGTTGTAGAATAAATAAATTGAAGATATGGTAAGTAAAAGTAAAATCATTAGACCTCTGAAGCGGAAACCAATGGCTATAAATAAAAATAAAGTTAAGCCTGCACAGCAACTAACCCAAGCAGCGCGGCAAAAAGAAAAATAAAATCCTGCAATAAGTATACATACGCTGAGAAACATAACAATACGGTTACCGGTACTTAATTCAAAAGTTTTTGGAAACACATTGAAAGCAATAAATAGGGGAATAACAAATAAAATGGCGGCTGCGAAAATAGTATGATCGTTATAAAAAGGGTGACAAGCATAACCTGAGCCGTATCTATTGAATCCTACTCTCGTTTGAATCAGCAGCGAATAAATAATTACAAGCACCAGGCTAAAGGCATATATTTTTATTAGTTCAGCATAATTGTGAGGATTTGATTTTAAAACGTTAAACATAAAAAAGTAAAATACTATTATGTAGCTCGACTTAACAATCAGTGCTTTTAAAGAAACTAAATGCATGGTAGAAAAAGCAGCGGAAACTCCATTAAAAATCAGGTAGAGTAAAATGAGAATGGAAAGCGGGTGTTTGATAAGGTTCAAATGTGATTTTGCAAATCCTTTTTTAAAGATTAAATCATAGCCAAACATCAGAACAAGCATTCCAATCATTATTTCGGCAGGAAAAATGACAACGGTTCCGATGGCAGGAAAAAAAATCTTGAAAGAAAG
>CAZRNW010000114.1:0-9206 GCA_964601535.1 uncultured Flavobacteriaceae bacterium | reverse complement strand
CGTTGTCTTAAAATTTCAATCACTTCTTTTTTTCCTGTGGTAAATCCGCCCATCGCACCACCTAAAGCTTTTCCTAATGTTCCGGTAATGATATCAACGCGCTTCATTACATTTTTCAATTCAACAGTACCCCGGCCGGTTTTCCCAATGAAACCTGTGGCGTGACTTTCATCCACCATTACTAAAGCATTGTATTTATCAGCTAAATCACAAATTTTATCAAGAGGGGCAACATAACCATCCATACTAAAAACACCATCTGTAACAATAATTCTATAACGTTGCGCTTGTGCTTTTTTTAATTGTTCTTCCAAATCCGCCATGTCGCTATTTTTGTAACGATAACGTTGTGCTTTACACAAACGCACGCCGTCAATAATGGAGGCATGATTTAATTCATCAGAGATAATTGCATCTTCTTCGCCAAACAAAGGTTCAAACACGCCGCCGTTGGCATCGAAACAGGCTGCGTATAAGATGGTATCTTCTTGTCCGAGGAATGTCGCGATTTTTTGTTCTAGTGTTTTATGAATATCCTGCGTACCGCAAATAAAACGAACGCTGCTCATGCCGTAACCGTGACTATCCAAAGCTTTTTTTGCACCTTCGATTACTTTTGGGTGTGATGATAATCCTAAATAGTTATTCGCGCAGAAAATGATAACTTCTTTACCGTCTTTCACTTTAACAACCGCGCCCTGAGGGGTAGTAATAACACGTTCCTTCTTAAAAATGCCACCAGCTTCAATCTCGTTCAACTGGTTTTGTAAATGCTCTTTAAATGCTCCGTACATGAGTAAAATTTTCCTAAAAATACTAAAAAATACGCTTAAGATTGGGGTTAAATTCAGCGATTTTGAGAGATAAAATTGAATATATTTGCGTGAATTATGAGTAATTATTTTATAGCAGGAATACAGCAGGTGGGCATTGGCGTTCCCAATGTACACGATGGTTTTAAGTGGTACCGACAGCATTTTGGCATGGATATCCCCATTTTTGAGGAGGCTGCAGAAGCGAATTTAATGTTGCCCTATACAGGGGGAAAACCTCATAAACGTCATGCTATTTTGGCTATAAACCTTAAGGGCGGAGGCGGTTTTGAGATATGGCAATACACCAGCCGTACCCCGCAGCCCTCGGCTTTTCAGGCGCATTTAGGGGATTTGGGACTATTTGTCGCTAAAATGAAGAGCGAAAATGTACAAGCGAGTTACGATTTTTTAAAGGGAAAAGGTGTTGAGATGCTTTCAGGTGTTGTTACCTCGCCAAATAATGAAAAACATTTTTTCATTAAAGATTTATACGGTAACGTTTTTGAAATTGTAGAAGGAAAAGATTGGTTTGGAAAGGGATTGAAAACTACTGGTGGTCCTGTTGGAATGATTATTGGCGTAAGCAATATTGAAAAATCAAAAAAGTTTTATTCTGAAGTTTTGGGTTACGATAAAGTGCTGTACGATAAAGAAGGAGAATTTGAAGATTTGAAATCTTTGCCCGGAGGAAATGTAAAATGCAGACGGATTTTATTAACGCATTCGAAAAAACGTACGGCAAGTTTTGCTGAGATGTTTGGTTCGAGTTATATTGAATTAGTACAGGCGCAGAATTACACACCGCGAAAAATTTTTGAAAACCGTTTTTGGGGTGATTTAGGATTTATTCATTTGTGTTTTGATATCCGTAACATGCAGGGCTTAAAAGAAGCGTGTGAAAAAGCCGGACATCCATTCACTGTTGATGGAGGCGCAGGTTTTGAAATGGGAGAGGCTGCCGGACATTTTACCTATATAGAAGACCCCGACGGGACTTTGATAGAATTTGTGGAAACAAAGAAAATACCAATCATGAAAAAATGGGGTTGGTATTTAGATTTACGCAAACGTGCTCCCGAAAAACCGGTTCCTGCCTGGATGCTGAAGACCTTAAAAATGAATAGGGTTAAAGACTAACTCTAACATTAATTCAAAAGCCCCTGCGAAACGTCTTTCGCAGGGGCTTTTTAGATTTTAGGCCTAACATGAAATAAACCTGTGTAAAGTACGGGCATTTAAAGCAGTTTCTTTTCACCCAAACGGGGGTATTTTAAAGAATGAATAATTCTGCTATCTTGTGTAAAATTTAGAGGAATCCCCAATGAAAAATAAAGTTGCAATCGGTATTTTAACCGTGATGATGCTGGCATGTAACAGCAGCAAAAAAACCCAGACTTCAACCGCAAAAACAAAAGCAATAGAAGAGCCTGCCATCAATCTAGATACGATTCGAGTTATTGCGAATGAAACGCCGAAGAAAAAAATTTACCGCGAAAGTAATCCGCTTATCAATGATATCACACACACTAAACTGGAAGTTAGTTTTGACTGGCAGAATTCACGACTGAACGGGAAGGCAACTATATATGGTAAGCCTTATTTCTATCCAACAAGTGTTGTTTATTTGAATGCACGCGGTTTTGATATTAAGGGTGTAACTGTAGGCCTGGAGGTAAATACAACTTCACAGCGTGTGGTGAAAGGAAAAAAAATGGAAGTGAGCGAAAGTTCTCTGGGTGAATTAAGAAAAGCAGTTTATTTTTATCAGAATGATTCACTTAAAATTAATTTGGGCCGGGAAGTAAAAGCGAATGAAAGTTTTTACATACAAATTGAATACACTGCAAAACCAAATGAATTAAAGAAAGGCGGAAGCGATGCGATCTCAGATGATAAAGGTTTATATTTTATTAATCCAACCGGAAAAGATCCAAACAAAATGCCGCAAATATGGACGCAAGGAGAAACGCAAAGTAATTCGGCCTGGTTTCCTTGTGTAGATAGTCCGAACGAAAAATCGACTTCAGAAATTTACATAACAGTTGATGATAAGTATACTACACTTTCAAATGGTGTGTTAACGGATTCGAAAAAGAATGCGGATGGAACGCGCACTGATCATTGGAAAATGGATTTACCGCATTCCGCTTATTTAGTAATGATGGGTGTTGGTGAATTTAAAAAGGTAACCGATGAGCCCTGGAATGGAAAAGAAATAAGTTATTATGTAGAAAAAGAATACGAGCCACACGCCAAAGCTATTTTTGGAAACACGAAGGAAATGATTGATTTCTATTCGAAAAAATTAGGAGTTGATTACCCATGGGCGAAGTATTCACAGATTGTAGTGCGTGATTATGTGAGCGGTGCAATGGAAAATACAAGCGCAACTTTGCACGGAGATTTTATGGTTTATCAGAATCAACGTGAAATGATTGATGGTAAAAGAGGAGAAGATGTTATTGCACATGAATTATTCCATCAATGGTTCGGTGATTTGGTTACGGCTGAGAGCTGGAGTAATTTACCCTTAAATGAATCATTCGCTACTTACGGGGAATATTTATGGGAAGAATATAAATACGGAAGGGATGCGGCCGACGATCATCATGCCGGTTCACGCTTTGGGTATTTTGCTTCATCGGAGCGTAAAGAAGTGGATTTAGTCCGGTTTGATTATGAGCACCGCGAAGATATGTTTGATGCTTTCAGTTATAACAAGGGCGGACAAGTACTGCATATGTTACGCAAAGTAGTTGGTGATGATGCTTTTTTCGCTTCTCTCAAATTATATCTGGAAACAAAAAAATTCAAAGCCGGTGAAATTCATGATTTACGGTTGGCATTTGAAGAAACAACAGGAAGAGATTTAAATTGGTTTTTTAATCAATGGTTTTTAGATAAAGGTCACCCTGTTTTAAACGTGACTAAAACTTACGACGATGCCTCAAAAAAATTAAGTATAACGATTACACAAAAACAAGATTTTAAGGAAGCGCCATTATATAAACTGCCAATCAACATTGATATTTATGTTGGGGGCAGAACAGAGCGTCAGTTAATTTGGCTGGAGGAAGCATCACAAACACATACTTTTGATTGTCCTGCCAATCCAAACCTTGTAAATTTTGATGCAGAGCGTCAATTGTTGGCAACCATTAAATATGAAAAATCAAAAGAAGAATATGTATTTCAGGCTGCCAATGCGCCATTGTGGGGCGACAGAGACGAAGCTCTAAGTTATTTCTCAAAAAAGTTAAGTGATAAAGATATTTACGAAGCAGTAAAGAAAATCGCACAGAATGATAAGTGGAAAGGGTTAAGACAAGATGCAGTTTCTTACCTGGGAGAAAATGCAAAAGGTACGGAAGAAGATTTGAAAGCATTATTATTAAATATTGCGAATAATGATGCAAGTACAAAAGTAAGAGCTGAAGCAATTCATGGTTTGGCTTCACACTTTAAAGGAGACGATTTAAATGCATTATATGAAAAAGGCTTAAGCGAACAATCTTACGCAATTAACGCCGAATGTTTAGAAGCGATGGCAAAAATTAATCCGGAGCTTGCTTTACAAAAAGCAAAAAGTTTAGAAAATGAAACTGGCAAAAAATTAATTTATGCCATTGCTGATTTGTATTCAAAAAAAGGTTCTGATGAGCAAGCTCCTTTTTTCGCGAAAGCAAGAACCCGTTTTAGTGGTTTTGAATTAATGGGTTTCGGTGGTATTTACGGTAATTTCTTAAAGCGTTGTACTAAACCTGAAACTGCAATAGCGGGTGCAACCGATTTAGCAAGCATGGCAGCGAATGGAGGTAAATACGTTCGTTATGGCGCTATGCGTGTTTTAAAAGTAAGTTTAATTGAGAACTACGAAAGCCGCGAAAGCAAACTGAAATCAAACATCGAAGCCGCCAAAAAAGAAAACAAAGATGTGACAGCAATGAACACTGAATTAAAAACAGTTTCTGAAACAAAAGCAAAGCTGACTGAGATTTATAATTCGGTGAAGTAGCTTAGCCAATAATTTTTTTGATACTTTCAATTTCTTTTTCATCGTATCGCATTGTTCGCATACAAGAATTAGTTGAAAATGTGTTTTCAGAATTTACACTACCAGATTTTAATGCGTAAATAATGTAGAGTTTTCCAGTTTCAAATATATATCCACAGTCGCCCCCTCCAATACCTGTAACAATGGTAATGGTATCAGATGTTAGCTGGCCTTTATATTTTACGGTAACAAGTATTTTATATCGTGCTTCTGTTTGTTGGGTTAAGTCCTTTGAAATAACCTGGCCAACAATGACTGCCTCAGAAGATTCAATTTCTTTTTTTACACTGTGCTTTGGTCCGCATGAACAAGATAAAGCTTCATTGAAAATGGTGGTTAGAGTAAAAACAAAAATCAAAAAAACATTTTTCATATTATACTATTTATACAAAAGCCCCAACTTTCGTTGAGGCTTTTAATTTATTTTCCTTTCGGTGCCTGTTGTTTTGGCGGGTTAAAATAATTTTTAGCTTTTTCGTTGCTTGGGTCGATGGTTTTTACTTCGTTGAAGTATTTATCTGAATCGGGATTTGGTTTGTTTTTATTTTGTACCAAATGGTAATAGCCTAAATATTCTAATGCTTCAATTACGTTAGCCTTATAAGTTCCTGTTTTTTCTTCAGGTTTTGCAATTTCTAATCCTTTTTCATAAAAAGGTTTTGCTAAACCTTGTGTACTTGTTGGGTCTAACTGAGAACTTGAACGTCCTCTCCAGAAATAACCCGCAGCAAAAGTCGGTGACATTTGAATTAATTTAGAAAAACAAGAATCCGCTTTTACATAATATGGATTTGCTTCTGCTTCTTTCGCTGTTTTAGCTTTTGCATCTTTAATAGTTGCAGCTGCTTTCATTATTGCGTTACCTGCAAAGTAGGCTGAGCGGCCTAATTCAAAATAATCTTGTCCGCCCATGGCTTTTGTGCAAGTCGCGCGCTTTTCCCAAGCAGCAATTGATTTGTTATAGTTTTTTGCTTTGGTCCAGATGCGTGCCACCTCAGCCCATAATTCGCAGTTGGCCGAAGGGTCTAAGGCAATTGCTTTTTCAACTTCGGCAGCACCCAAAGAATCTTTTCCTGTTTTAGACAATAATAATCCTCTGTATTTATAATCACCCGGTAAATATTTAAAGTTTGGTTTGTCTTTGGTTTGATCAAAGAAAGTATTTAACGAACGTAAACCTTTTGAGTAAGCGGTTGTATCGTTTTTATTTCCCATCTCGCCATAAGCCCAGCCTAATAAACGCTCAATGGTGTAATTATTATATCCGCCTTTCTTTAAACTTTCGCCTTCGTTAATTGCATCGGTGTATTGTTTGTTGTTGAATAAAGCAGTCATGTAACGGTAGCGCGCATCGTTACTATTGTTTAGTTCCAAATATTTTTTCCAGTTCTCAATGGCATTCTTTGATTGTCCGGCTAACATATAAACTTCAGCTATTTCGCGGTACGCAGGAGCGAATGTTGCATCAATACCAATTGCTTTTTTGTAAAAATCTAAAGCTAAATTGTAATTGCGTCCGCGTTGGTATAGTTTTCCTTCGCGTAAAATACCTAAAGTAGATTTCGGATTTAATTCGGTAGCTTTCTGATAACTTTTAATTGGTAAACTTCCGTCGGTTGGATTTTTTTCCAATTGTGCGTCGCCCAATAAAATATAGTTCATCGAGTTCTTCGGATCTAACTTAATCGCTTCATTCAATAATTTAATCGCTTCATCTAAATTTTTATTCGGAGCGTAGATGTAAGCTTCCGCAGTTTTACGCATAACTTCTGCATTTTTATTTGCACTTAAAGAAGCCGCTTTAAAAAACATGGCTTTCGCATCCGCATCTTTTCCGCGGTACCATAAAACTTTTCCTAAACCAACATAACATAAAGGGTTTGTTGCATTTACTTCAGAACCTTTTTGATACTGTGTATTGGCATTATCTAAATCTTCGTTCTTAAAAAAATTCTCACCGTAGTAAAAATAATTTTCACCTTTGCCAGCATCTTTTGCAATCAGTGCAACAAAATCAGAAGCAGCCGCATCATAACGTTCGTTATCGGTCTTTGCAATAATTTCAATTAAGGTTTGCGAATTTGCTACGATGCTTAAAGCAAATGCAGCAACAGTTAATTTGATTTTCATAGGTATCATAAAGTAGAGTCTCAAAATTAATACAATTATTATACTGAAGTAAATCAAGTTATTGAAAGAGTACTGATTACTTCAGTATAAAGAATGCAAGTTAAGTGCCAGTGTTGTAATAAGGAACTTTATTTAGCAATTTTTGGGAATTGAAATTGTATATAAATAAATGATAATCAATAAGTTATAAATAAAACTTATTGATCAACAGGCTCCATCTTTACTTCAATAATCCTTTCGGCTTGTCTTACTGGCAATAGACCTTGTTTTAAGAAGGTTAGTTGGCCTTTTGGCCCCGCCATAAAAGCTTCGAAACCTTTGGCCAGACTAAAATCATCGCTGCGACGCAATAAATAAATAGTGCGCGTGAAAGGATATTCTCCAGTTTTAAATGAACTTTGATTCGGTGCAAAATAAGCGGTGTCGGTTTTTCCTACCGACAAAAATTTTATTTTGGAAGAATACTTTTTAAATAATTCATCGTCGCGGTCGCTGAGCCAGGCGAAATCAAGAAAACCAATTTGATTGGGATTCGCTGAAATTTTTTCAAGCAACTCAGAAGTATTCTTAACAGCAAAACATTTTGGTCCGAAATTTTTGGCGGCAATAACACTATCTACCAAATAGTAAGCAACCGACGAACAATTATTATCTAATACTGCAACAGGAGAAATTAAATGACCGAGAGAATCTTTTAAACTTAATTCAGCACTCAGTAGTTGTTTTACCTGTTCAACAGTGATTGTATTTAGTTTTGTATTGGAACTTGCTATTAAAGCAACACCCGATTTAGCAAGAGCGGAATACATTGGGAATAATTTTTTCTGTTCAAATACTTTTTTTTCATTTTCGTTTAATAATCTGCTAATAACAATTGCTTTACAACTATCATTCAGAAGCGAATTAATAATTTCGTTTTCGCAGGCAGAAAATAATTCAACGTTTGCGTTATGATATTGCGATGAAAAAGTCGCCGCCTGATTTTCGATATGGGATTGTAAACCTTCACTGTAATAAACTTTTAATTTACCGGAAGTAGGAGAATTATCTTTGTAATCATTCTTATAATAATTATCACAACCAAAAAACAACCAGAAACCCAGAAACCCAGAAACCCAGAAACCCAACCGACTTATTTTTATTTTCAAACTCCCCATTTCGAACTTACTCTTCATTCTTGCCCGACTTAAATAATTGATAAATACGAATTCCCCTAAAAGCCGCATAAGCTAAATAAACAACCGTTAAAATAACACGTTTGCTGCCATAAACCCTGTCGCTCATAAAATCAGTGAAAGTAAAAGCGATGGCGCCTGCAATCACTACAATCACCATAAGTACGCTAAACCAAAGTGTTACAAAATTGAGCTTGTTTTTCATTTTTTCAGATGGATTCCAAAGCCCTAATTTAACGATTAATGCCTTGCATAATTAAATAATTCCGCTAATTTTGTTTACCTAAAATATAACTCATGAAAAAACTTTTACATTCAATTTTAACGATTTCTTCCTTATCTGCGTTTCCGCAGTGGTCAGTAACATCAGTTTTCAGCTCAGGTGAAGATTGCACCTATGCCACCGGGAAGGTTTTAACCAGTGATGCTTCTTCAAGTACACTCGATGCTTCAACGGACGAAGGCGCCAGCTTTTCTTCATCAAATATTGGCGTACCTTCTTCAGGCTTATCTTTTGGAGATGCGAACGGTTCAACTATATACGCTTTCCGGAACACAAGCATTTACTCTTCAACAACTGGAAATAACTGGACAGCAATGACGACAAGTGCAATTAACGCTTCTGAAGTAATTAAGGCAATTGCAGTGGTAAGCAGCAGCTCAGTATTTGCATGTACTAATCCAATAAGTGGTAACGGAATAAAAATATATCAGCTAAGCGGTTCAACGTGGAATTTTAAAGCCAATGTCCCAATAGCAACTGCCCCTTTAAGTTTATGCATGGAAAACATGAATGGTGAATTATGGATAGGTACAACAACAACCCTCAATATTAGGTCAACTAACGGAGGTTCTACTTGGGCTGCTACTAATGGTACCTTAACATCTTCGAACTGGTATGATTTATACGTTTTATGTCAAGCCGCAACAAATACTACAATGTTTTTTGGAACTTATGGTGGAAGGATGATGAAATCAACTAATGGTGGTAGCAGTTGGTCTTTAGCTTATAGTATCGCTACAGGTAATACC